>NZ_AKZL01000001.1:0-134931 GCF_000282755.1 Shewanella sp. POL2 | reverse complement strand
TATCCCCTGTGTGCCTTGGAAACTGTCGCCCCCATGCAAAATAAAACGGGGTATTGCTTCGGATGGCTTGAACGCGCGCCTGGCTAATTTGATATCCCAAACGAGCATAACCACCGCTGTGGCTGGTAATATCTAAGGATTTAAGCCCAAGATTAAGGGAAAAATGTACGCGGCTAGGCTCAAAATTCGAATGGGTATCGTTGATGTGCGCGAGTGAGAGAGTGTATCTCTGTGTCATAACTTACCTCTTTTACGGCGGGAGATTATAACCTTCTCATCAAAAACAAGAAAGGGAGCTAAGCTCCCTTTACTTTGACAATGACTAAATCAAGATTAACCCGAGCGTGCTTCATCATCGTCGGCTGCGGCTTCGAAGTCGCCATCATCGGAGAGGCGAATGCCTTTTTGCTTCATGCGTTTGGTCCAGAGTTTACGCGCCAATTGCTGCATGTCGGTCGCGGGGTCATTCACATCGACAATCTCTAATCCCAGTAGCGACTCGATAATATCTTCTTGGGTCACAATACCTTGGCTACTGCCGTATTCGTCAACCACCATGGCAATTTGGGTGTTGCGCTTAATCATCCGCTCAAATAACGGCAGGATTTTGGCCGTTTCGGGTACGACAAACAGGCTACGCTTGAGTTCGCCAATTGGCGCGTCAGGAGTATAACGCTCAGCCAGCAACACATCGGTGCGGGTGATATAGCCGATAATATCGTCGTGGTCCTGATCGTATACCGGAATACGCGTAAAAGGCTTGTCACGATATTCTTGCACAAACTCATTTTGCGTCAGTGAAATAGGCAAAGAGAACATCACGGTGCGCGGCGTCATAATCGCGGTAACGGGCACATCACGCACCTTAAGCATTTGGGTCAAAATCTTGGATTCTTGTTCGTCTAACTCACCGGATTCTTGACCGATTTTGGCCATCGCGCTCATTTCTTGGCGAATATATTGGCCTTCTTCACCTTTACCTAGCAGGCGAGTCACTTGCTGCGACATCCAAATTAATGGCTGGGTAGCACGCTTCATCCACGTAATGGCAATCGATACGCTTGGGGCTAAACGGCGCCAGTGGTTGGCTCCGACAGATTTAGGAATAATCTCTGAGAAGAACAGAATAATAAAGGTTAACACTCCGGAGAAAACGCCGAGCATATCATCCCCAAAGACCTTAGCGGCTTGCGCACCAGCAACGGCGGCACCTACGGTATGGGCAACAGTATTGAGGGTCAAAATAGACACCAATGGCGCTTCGATGTTCTCTTTCAGTTTACGCAACCTTGTCGCCGCAGCACTGTCAGTTTGTTCGAGCGTAGCGATATAACTAGGGGTAACCGAGAGCAACACAGCTTCGAATACACTGCACAGAAAAGAAACTGCAACAGCGACAAGCACTATAATGATGAGGGTTAACATATTGGTGGTATTACAACTCCATAATTTAGGCCAACATTGACCCTCGGCGATTCTAGCATAGGAGAATGGAGTTGCTGGCTAAAATTTTTCTGCGTCTGTATAATTCGCCGCCCTGTTGCAGGTTTTGGTGTTGAGGTTAGTCCTATGAGTGAAAAAAAGATCAATTTATTAGACCTTGATCGTAAAGCGATGCGGGCATTATTTGCCGATCTGGGTGAGAAGCCTTTCCGTGCCGATCAGCTGATGAAGTGGATCTATCATTTCGGTGTCAGTGACTTCGAAGAGATGACTAACATCAACAAAGTGTTACGCCAAAAACTGGCGGCGCGCTGTGAGATTGTGGCGCCCGAGATTTCCAGCTATCAAAAATCCGCCGATGGCACCATTAAGTTCGCCATCCATGTCGGTGAAGGCCAAGAGGTCGAAACTGTTTATATTCCTGAAGATGACCGCGCTACCTTGTGTGTGTCGTCCCAAGTGGGCTGTGCCCTCGAATGTACTTTCTGCTCTACGGCGCAGCAAGGCTTTAACCGCAACCTAACTGTCTCTGAAATCGTTGGCCAAATTTGGCGTGTTTCGCATTTCTTAGGATTCGCGAAAGATACTGGCGAGCGCCCCATTACCAACGTGGTGATGATGGGGATGGGGGAGCCTCTACTTAACCTTGCTAACGTGATCCCTGCAATGGACATCATGCTAGACGATTTTGGCTTT
Organism: Shewanella sp. POL2; assembly: GCF_000282755.1. NCBI lineage: Bacteria > Pseudomonadati > Pseudomonadota > Gammaproteobacteria > Alteromonadales > Shewanellaceae > Shewanella > Shewanella sp. POL2. The sequence goes on along the minus strand of NZ_AKZL01000001.1, from coordinate 132,792 downwards.
AGTCTGTCAAAACGTCGCGTAACGCTATCGACCTCAGGCGTTGTTCCAGCATTAGACAAATTAGGTGATGCCCTCGATGTCGCATTAGCCGTGAGTATCCACGCGCCAAACGATGAGCTGCGCGATATTCTGGTTCCGGTGAACAAAAAGTATCCACTGCAGGAGTTTCTTGCAGGGATCCGCCGTTACATCGCCAAATCTAACGCTAACCGTGGCCGTGTCACCGTGGAATATGTGATGCTCGATCACATCAACGACAGTACCGAACAAGCCCATGAATTAGCACAATTAATGAAGGATACCCCCTGTAAGGTAAACCTTATTCCGTTTAACCCATACCCAGGTTCACCCTATGGCCGTTCGTCAAACTCGCGCATCGACCGTTTTTCGAAAGTGTTAATGGAATATGGCTTAACCGTGATTGTGCGTAAGACCCGTGGTGACGATATTGATGCCGCCTGTGGACAGCTGGCTGGGGATATTCGCGATCGAACCAAGCGTTTAGCAAAAAAACGCATGCAAGAAAATCAGATTTCGGTCACAATGAATTAACTCTTTGTTTGCACAGATTTATAGGCTTGCCCATGAAGCATGGATTGTCAGGGTTTTCATTAGCAATAGCCCTGTCATTATTAGTGACAGGATGCGTAACTGAGCGTACCTATTCAGGGACTGATATTCCGGTGTCGGAGCGAAAACTGGATAAAGTTGCCGCTGCGCGGGAGCGTATGCAGCTCGGTTTAACCTACCTTAATCGAGGTAACTCGGAACAAGCCAAGTATAATCTTGATAAAGCAATCGAATATGCACCAGAGCTCGAAGATGTGCATGTGGCAATGGCTTATTACTATCAAACCGTAGGCGATTTAGTACGTACCGAACAGGCGTATCAGGACGCTATCAATACTAAGGACGCCTCTGGCGATTCCATGAATAACTTTGGGGTGTTTTTGTGCCAACAAAAGCAATACGAAAAAGCTGAAAAAATGTTTTTGGCTGCAATAGAAATGCCCAAATATACGCGTACCGCATCCAGTTATGAAAACTTAGGTCTTTGCAGCAGAGACGCGGGACGAGCAGAAAAGGCACGACAGTATTTTCAGATGGCGTTAAAGTATGACCCGAGACGCTCGGTGTCTTTACTGGAGCTGGTTGAGCTTGGGATAGATAAAGGTGATTATGTTGATGCGCGTAACCAGTTAGCGCGTTACCACCAAGTTGCGGCCCAGACTCCAGAGAGTTTAACGCTCGGAATAAAAATTGAGCAGGCGTTGAATGATGATGCTGCCATGAAACGATTTGGCATTTTATTGCTTGCCAAATTCCCAGCATCGCCTCAAGCCAAGCAATATAGAGTTAATTTGCATCAATGAAAGATAACGAAATGAACGCGTCAGTAGAACCAGTGACAACAGAAGAAGCTGAGTCGACGCCTAATGTAACGCTCGGAAGCGTACTCAAAACAGCTCGTGAGCAGATGGGCTTGAGCATTGCGGAGACAGCTGTGAAGCTGCATTTGCGGCCTGGTATTGTTGAAAATCTCGAAGCCGATGATTTTTCAAATATTGCCTCATCAACCTACGTACGCGGATACGTTAAAAATTATGCGCGTATGCTTGGGGTCGACAACACGCTCATCGAAGCCTGTCTCGCAAGGCAGGTGCCCTATGTAACACAGCCTGCGATGCAAAGTTTTTCCCGTAAGACCACTTATCAAGCTCGTGACACTAAATTAAAGTGGCTGAGCTTTTTTATTGTCATCGTGTTGCTCGGTCTGTTTGTGCTTTGGTGGATGCAACGAACGACGCTAGTGACTCATGTCGATATTTCAAAACCAACCGCTGAAGAGTTAGCCGCGGCGAATCAAACCTTGCCGGGTGATGTTTTACTCACCGAAACGGATGCGAGTGCACGTTTGAGTGAGATCGCGGTCAACGGTTCAATGGCGACCGATGGTCCAGTAAAAGATACTGATGCTAGCACTATTGACCCGAATATCAGTGATATGGCGGCAATGGAAGCAGGGCAGGTGTCTGCCAATTCGACAGTCAATGCGAGTGAGCCTAATAATCCCCAAAGTGCATCAGGTGCGGTGCAAACGGCAGGGGTGACTGCGCAAAACACGCTTTCTACACAAAATTCTTCTGCAACAAACGTAGCGGCTCAAAATGTACCAACAGCCAGCGCGCCGGTGAACAGTGCCACGCCAGCGGCTTCGAGTGAACAAACCATGCCTGTGGTTGCTGGACAATCCAATATCAATATTCAACTCACGGGTGATTGCTGGATCAACATCGTCGATGCCAAGGGCAAAGCGATTGTTGATGGGGTCCGAGGTGCTGGCGCAACTATTCAAGCCAGTGGTGTGCCTCCGTTTAAAGTGATCTTAGGCGCGCCGGCTGTTGTGTCTAGTTTTACGGTTGATGGTAAAGCCATCAGTCTTGCTGAATTTCCTAAGGGTCGTGTTGCGCGTTTGACTATCCCACAGGCTTAAGTCTCACGCTTAACGCAGAGTACCGAAAAGAGCGTATTGAGTATGTATAACGAAACACCCATTAAGAGACGTCCTTCAACCCGCATTTATGTGGGCAATGTACCCATTGGTGATGGTGCACCGATTGCAGTGCAGTCAATGACCAACACTAAAACGACTGATGTTGAGGCGACCATTGCCCAAATTCGCGCCTTAGAAAAAGTGGGTGCCGACATTGTGCGTGTCTCTGTGCCGACCATGGACGCGGCCGAGGCTTTTAAAGTGATTAAGCAATCGGTGTCAGTGCCCTTGGTTGCCGATATCCACTTCGATTACCGTATCGCCTTAAAAGTGGCGGAATATGGGGTGGACTGTTTGCGTATCAACCCAGGCAATATTGGTAACGAAGAGCGTATCCGCAGTGTGGTGGAGTGCGCCCGTGATAAAAACATTCCAATTCGTATCGGGGTTAATGGTGGTTCATTAGAGAAAGATCTGATGGACAAATACAAAGAACCTACGCCAGAAGCCCTGCTCGAATCGGCCATGCGCCATGTGGACATTCTCGACCGTTTGAACTTCGACCAATTTAAGGTCAGCGTAAAAGCCTCCGATGTGTTCTTAGCGGTAGAATCCTATCGTTTATTGGCTAAGCAAATTCGCCAGCCATTGCATTTAGGTATTACTGAAGCGGGTGGTGCCCGTGCCGGTGCAGTGAAATCAGCCGTAGGCTTAGGCATGCTGCTTGCCGAGGGCATTGGTGATACGCTGCGTATTTCCTTGGCGGCCGATCCGGTGGAAGAAATCAAAGTCGGCTTTGATATTCTAAAGTCACTGCGTATCCGTAGCCGTGGCATTAACTTTATTGCGTGTCCTTCTTGCTCACGTCAAGAGTTCGATGTGATCAGCACAGTAAACGAGTTAGAACGCCGCCTCGAAGATGTGACGACCGCGATGGATGTGTCTATCATCGGCTGTGTGGTCAATGGCCCAGGTGAAGCCTTAGTGTCGCACATTGGCTTAACGGGTGGTCATCGTAAGAGTGGTTACTACGATGAAGGTGAGCGTCAAAAAGAGCGTTTCGACAATGATAACCTAGTCGATTCCCTCGAAGCGAAAATTCGCGCTAAGGCGAGCCAAATGGCTAACCGCATCCAAGTGAAAGACACGACTGAGTAACAACCGCAGCCGAATAACCTCATAGGTTAAGCGTTATAAAAACATTCAAGGCTTGAGCTAGACCTCGAAACTGACGGGGTCATTTTACGTTTAGTGTTGAACAGCCTATAATGCCTGACATTTTTTATTAATTTAGCGAAATCGGACGAGTCGATACAGTGGCAAAACAGATCCAAGCGATTCGCGGAATGAATGACATTCTGCCAACTCAAAGTCCTCTATGGCAAAAAGTGGAAGCGGTATTACGTTCAAGCGTTGCTGCTTATGGTTACAGTGAGATCCGCACTCCAATAGTGGAAAATACCGATCTTTTTAAACGCTCTATCGGTGAAGTGACTGATATTGTTGAAAAAGAAATGTACACCTTCGAAGATCGTAATGGCGATAGTCTGACGTTACGCCCCGAAGGTACTGCTTCAACCGTGCGTGCGGGTAACGAGCATGGCCTGTTGTATAACCAAGAACAACGTTTGTGGTACATGGGCCCCATGTTCCGCCATGAGCGCCCGCAAAAAGGCCGTTACCGCCAATTCCATCAATTTGGTGTTGAAGTCTACGGTATTGGTAGCGCTGATATCGACGCTGAAGTGTTGATGTTATCCGCCCGTCTTTGGGAAAAACTCGGCATTAGCGAGCATGTGACGCTTGAGCTGAACACCTTAGGCGATCCTGCCGAGCGCGCCGCTTACCGTGAAGCCTTGATTGCCTTTTTAGAGCAACATAAGGACAAACTAGACGAAGATAGCCAGCGCCGTATGTACAGCAATCCGCTGCGCGTATTGGACTCAAAAGATCCCCAAGTGCAAAGCATTTTAGGTGATGCGCCTGCGCTGATGGATTACTTAGGCGAAGAATCCTCACAACATTTTGCACAATTGCGTGAACTCCTCGACGCGGTTGGCATCCAATACCGAGTTAACCCGCGCTTAGTCCGTGGTCTGGATTACTACAATCGCACGGTTTTTGAATGGGTTACCAATAGCTTAGGCTCTCAAGGCACAGTACTTGCGGGCGGTCGCTATGATGGTTTAGTCGCGCAGCTGGGTGGTAAAGAAACGCCAGCAGTGGGTTTTGCGATGGGATTAGAGCGCATCGTCCTACTACTCGAAACCTTAGCGCTGACACAGGATATCCCAGCTGAAGTGGATGTTTATGTTGCCGCTATGGGGGATAACTGCCTAGTTGAAGCTATCAAAGTGGCTCAAGAACTGCGCTCTGCATTGCCCACTCTGCGAGTCATGAGTCACTGTGGTGGTGGCAATCTGAAGAAACAAATGAAGCGTGCCGATAAAAGCGGCGCTCAAGTAGCCTTACTGATTGGCGAAGAAGAACTCGCCGAAGGTGTGGTTACCGTAAAATACTTACGCAATGACAACGAACAACAACGGGTCGCTCGAAATGCATTAAGCGCATTTTTAGCTGAACTTAGCAAATAAGGGGACGTGCGCGTGGAAATTTATAGCACAGAAGAACAACAAGTTGATGCTATCAAACAGTTCTGGAAAGACTATGGAACCTCGATTGTTATCGGGGCGGTCGTTGGTTTAGGCGGCCTGTACGGTTGGAACACTTATTCCGACATGAAAATCGTGAAGGCCGAAGAAGCATCACAGGCGTTCCAAACCTTAACCACCAAATCAAGTGACGAAGCGGCCATGATTGCTGGCGTGGCTGAGTTTTCGAAAAATTACGACCAAAAGGGCTATCAATCACTGCTAGACCTGATCGTTGCGAAAACAGCGGTTGAAGCGAAAGATTTTCCTAAGGCCGAAGAAGCACTGAAGAAAGTGATTGCTGCGAAGCCAGGTGCAGGATTAGACACTATTGCAACATTGCGTTTAGCGCGTATTCAGGCTGAACAAGGTCAAGTTGACACTGCGTTAGCCACGCTAGACCAAGTGACTGATAAAGCCTTTTTAGCACAACGTGAAGAACTGAAAGGTGACTTCTTTGTTCGTCAAGGCCAAACCGATAAAGCGAAAACTGCTTATCAGGCAGCAATGGATAACGGCGGTGTTGTGACCAGCCCTGCACTTAAAATCAAACTTGATAACTTAAATCAAGCATAAGGGATCCCTTGATGAAGTCTTGGTGCAAGAACCTGCTAGCCGCTGGGTTAAGCCTAGCCATGTTATCCGCCTGTTCTTCTAGTGATGTGGAAGAAGAACCGGTAAGTGAGTTAACTGCGATTCAGGCGACAGTATTTCCTGAAGTAAGTTGGAGCGCCTCTGTAGGTGATGGTGTTGGTGATTATTACTCTCGCCTTACCCCTGCAGTTCGTTACGGTAAAATTTTTGCGGCCGACCGTTATGGTGAAGTTGTTGCTTTTGATGAAGCAACGGGTGAACAGGTTTGGAAAAAAGATTTTAGTGAAGAGTTCCGTGATAACGCTTTAGCCAAAAACAAAGGTGCACGTTTGGCCGCTGGTGTAACAGCGGCACGCAATAAGCTCTTTATCGGCGGTGAGAGTGGCCTTTTGGCTGCGCTGAATGCAGAAGACGGCCAAGTATTATGGCATGTGATTGCTGGTGGCGAATTGTTATCTAAGCCAACCGTGGCTGACGACGTTGTGGTGGTGAGCACCAGTTCAGGTTCATTTGAAGCCTATAACGTTGATACTGGCGCAAAACTGTGGGTTTATAACATGCAGTTGCCTAACCTGACGCTCCGGGGAACGGGTTCAGCAGCTTATGAAGCGGGTGGTTTCTTTATTGGTACCGCCGATGGCAAAGTGGCTGTTGTCGTCAAAAACAACGGTCAAGCTGCGTGGGAGCAAGCCATCTATAATCCTACAGGTGGCAATGAGTTTACCCGTATGGCCGATGTGGATATGACACCGTTGATCCTCGGCGATAACTTATATGCGGTGAGCTACAACGGTAACTTGGTGTCGATGGAACTGCGCACCGGACGGATTATTTGGACTCGTAAGTACTCAAGCTTCAATGAGTTAGCTACGGCGGGTTTAAGTTTGTTCTTGGTTGATGACCATAGTCGTATCTATTCAGTGGATAGACGTAACGGTTTAGAGTTGTGGAGCAACTCTGAGTTGGTCAATCGCACACTCACTTCACCAGAGGTATATAAAGACTATTTGGTCGTGGGTGATTTTGAAGGTTATCTGCACTTTATCGACCGTAGCACAGGCAGTATTGTCGGTCGTATCCAAGTGGACAGCTCTGGATTATTCAGCCAGCCATTAGTGGTGGATGATAAAATCTATGTGCAAGGTCGCAGCGGAAAGTTAGCTGTTGTAACACTTCCTTAGTTAAAAGTGTTATCCTTGTAGAGCCCCTGGAAGTGTGTTCCGGGGGCTTTTTATTGAAAAGTTTTTTAGAGGCGAAATCATGATCCCTGTAGTGGCCCTTGTTGGTCGGCCGAACGTCGGTAAATCCACCTTATTTAACCGCCTTACGCGTACGCGTGATGCGCTGGTTGCTGACTTTCCTGGCCTAACACGTGACCGTAAATATGGTCGAGCATTCTTATCCGGCTATGAGTTTATCGTGGTGGATACCGGCGGTATCGACGGCACTGAAGAGGGGATCGAAACTAAGATGGCCGAGCAGTCCCTTGCCGCTATCGAAGAAGCCGATGTTGTCTTATTTATGACCGATGCGCGTGCTGGGTTAACCGCTGCGGATTTGTCTATCGCTCAGCATTTACGTAGCCGCCAAAAAACCACCTTTGTGGTGGCTAACAAGATTGACGGTATTGATGCCGACTCGGCCTGCGCCGAATTTTGGTCTTTGGGTTTAGGTGAAGTCTATCAAATGGCTGCCGCCCAAGGCCGCGGTGTAACCAATATGATTGAGTACGCCTTAACTCCTTACGCTGAAGCCATGGGCATTGAGCGCCAAGGCGAAGAGGAAGAAGTTGACGAGCGTCAGTACACTGAAGAAGAAGCCGAAGCTGAGCAAAAGCGTCTACAGGACTTACCGATCAAACTCGCCATCATCGGTAAACCTAACGTGGGTAAATCGACCCTGACCAACCGTATCTTAGGTGAAGAGCGTGTGGTGGTTTATGACGAACCAGGCACCACTCGTGACAGTATTTACATTCCGATGGAACGCGATGGTCGCGAATACGTGATTATCGATACTGCTGGTGTACGTCGCCGCAGTAAAGTCCATGAAGTGATTGAAAAGTTCTCGGTGATTAAAACCCTCAAAGCGGTTGAAGATGCTAACGTGGTGTTACTTATCATCGACGCCCGTGAAGGCGTTGCCGAGCAAGATCTTGGCCTATTAGGGTTTGCCCTAAACGCAGGCCGCGCGTTAGTGATTGCTGTTAACAAGTGGGATGGCATCGACCAAGGCATTAAAGACCGTGTTAAGAGTGAACTCGACCGTCGTTTAGGCTTTATCGACTTTGCCCGTATTCACTTTATTTCGGCGCTGCATGGCACGGGTGTTGGCCATCTGTTTGAGTCGATTGAAGAAGCTTACGACAGTGCGACTCGCCGCGTGAGCACCTCAATGCTGACCCGCATTATGCAAATGTCGCAGGATGACCATCAGCCACCATTGGTGAACGGTCGCCGCGTGAAACTGAAATACGCCCACGCCGGTGGTTATAACCCGCCAATCGTGGTTATTCACGGTAACCAAGTCAGCAAGCTGCCGGATTCTTACAAGCGCTACATGATGAACTACTTCCGCCGTTCATTAAAAGTGGTCGGTACGCCAATCCAACTGCGTTTCCAAGAGGGTGATAACCCGTTTGAAAACAAAGTGGAAAAGCTGACCATGAGCCAAGAGCGTCGCCGTAAACGCGCCTTGAGTCATATTAAAGACCGCAAGGCAAAATAAGACTCAAGCGAAAAACTGAGTCATTTATTTAAGTGAATCAATAGAAAAGGAACCCTAGGGTTCCTTTTTTGTTTGTTCAATTGAGTGGAATTATTGGGGTGTTTGACTGGGTATCAGTCAAGTTGTGCATTATTCCCCTTGAATAACCTCGGTGACGGTAGAAACGACTTGTCCGTGCAATAGGCGGGTATGCATACTATCACCAACGTTTAGCAGGGCTGCATTCTCTATAACTTGATGATTTGCATCTGTTGTGATGCTGTAGCCGCGACTTAAGGTGGCTAATGGACTGACCGTTTCAAGCTGATGGGCGGCATATTTAATTCGCTGCTCGCTTTGATTGAGGGTATCTTGCATTGCGTCCTGCAAACGCGTTGCTAAATAGCTCAAACGATTGGCCTCAAGTGCGAGTTTATGTTTTGGTGATTGTTGCTCGAGGCGATTTGCCAGTTGCTGCTGACGGCGACTTAAGCCATGCAGCTTATTGGTAAACGCCGCTTCGAGGCGTAATTGCATCTCATCGAAACGTTGCTCAAATTGCTGTAAGGTGCGTTTAGGGTCTAAGCGTTGCAGTCTGTGCTCGAGTAAACTTAAGCGTCTCTCTTGCTTGAGTTGATAGTGGCTTGCGCTTTGTTTAAGGCGGGCAAGTACTGTGGCTAAACGTTGGCTTTTATTGTCACTGTCCTGTGAGAGCAGCTCTGCGCCTGCTGAGGGCGTGGGGGCACGCACATCGGCGACATAGTCGCTTATTGTGGTATCGACTTCATGGCCCACGGCACTCACTATGGGCAGTGCGCTGTTATAAATGGTATGGGCGAGCACTTCGCTGTTAAAACACCATAAATCTTCTAACGAGCCACCGCCACGGGTAAGCAGTAATACATCCACCTCAAGCCGTTGATTGGCGATATTGATCGCTTGGCAGATATTCATATCCGCGTTTTCACCCTGTACTTGTGTCGGATAAATAATCACTTCAATCGATGGGTCACGACGTGCAAGCACATGCAAGACATCACGGATTGCCGCGCCCGTGGGGGAGGTGATCACCCCGATGCGTTGAATATTTTTCGGTAACTGACGTTTAGTGTCGGCGGCAAATAATCCCTGCGCGGCGAGCTTCATTTTCAACGCTTCAAATTGTTGTGCCAGTAAGCCGTCTCCAGCGGGGAGCATTGACTCAATCAATAATTGATAGTCGCCACGCGGCTCGTAAACGCTAATAGCACCTTTTACGATCACCTGCTGGCCATTCACGGGTTTAAAGCTCACGCTTTGGTTGCGCCCCTTAAACATGGCGCAGCGAATTTGTGAAAAATGATCCTTAAGGGTTAAATACCAATGGCCTGAACTGGGGGCTGAAAAGTTGGAAATTTCCCCATTTAGCCAGATCTTACCCAGTTGCCCCTCAAGAATTTGTCTGACTTCACCATTGAGGCGTGAGACGGTATAAATATTATTTTTAGGGACTTGCATGTGTTTTCTCGCGCAAATGGGATTTTTTCACTATTTTCCATTTACCGCTCCCTAGATGCAAGGTATAATCCCGCCGCAATATTTCACCTCTAAAATCCTACTCAACTGGGGAGATGTTGCCTATGCTACGTTTAATTAAAGAAGCGCTAACTTTTGACGATGTGTTACTTGTTCCTGCGCATTCTACTGTACTCCCAAATACCGCCATTCTTAAAACTCGCCTGACCAATACCATTGAACTGAATATTCCGCTTGTGTCTGCCGCTATGGACACTGTGACCGAAGCGCGTCTTGCGATCGCCATGGCACAGGAAGGTGGCTTAGGTTTTATTCATAAAAACATGAGCATAGAAAAGCAGGCCGAAGAAGTTCGTAAAGTAAAAATTTACGAGGCAGGCGTAGTTCAACAACCTGTGACGGTAACGCCTTCAACCACGCTGGCTGATTTAAAAGTACTGACCGCCAAGAATGGTTTTGCGGGTTACCCTGTGGTCAACGAAGCCAATGAATTGGTGGGTATTATCACTGGCCGTGACGTACGTTTCGTAACTGACTGGAGCAAAACTGTAGAAGAAGTGATGACGCCTAAAGCGCGTTTAGTCACGGTTGCCGAAGGCACTAAGTTAGATGAAGTGCAAAAATTAATGCACTCAAACCGTATCGAAAAAGTGTTAGTTGTCGATGATAACTTCAAGCTGAAAGGCTTAATCACAGTTAAAGACTTCGAAAAAGCCGAGCGTAAGCCTAATGCCTGTAAAGATGAGTTAGGTCGTTTACGTGTTGGCGCCGCTGTGGGTGCGGGTGCGGGTAACGAAGAGCGTGTCGATGCGCTGGTGAAAGCCGGCGTTGACGTGCTGCTGATTGACTCTTCCCACGGCCACTCTGAAGGTGTACTTCAACGTATCCGTGAAACCCGCGCTAAATACCCAGATTTACAAATTATTGGTGGTAACGTGGCGACAGCTGAAGGCGCATTGGCCCTAGTTGAAGCCGGCGTTAACGCAGTTAAAGTCGGTATTGGCCCAGGTTCTATCTGCACCACACGTATCGTGACGGGTGTGGGCGTGCCACAAATTACTGCGGTTTCAGATGCGGCCGAAGCCGTAAAAGGATTAGGTATCCCTGTTATCGCCGACGGCGGTGTACGTTTCTCTGGCGACTTAGCCAAAGCGTTAGCGGCGGGTGCATCATGCATTATGGCGGGCTCAATGTTCGCTGGTACTGATGAAGCGCCGGGCGAAACCGAGCTTTATCAAGGCCGCGCCTATAAGTCATATCGCGGTATGGGTTCTTTAGGCGCCATGTCTCAAGGTTCTTCCGATCGTTATTTCCAATCTGACAATGCTGCCGACAAGCTTGTGCCAGAAGGCATTGAAGGCCGTGTACCTTACAAAGGTAAGTTGAAGGAAATCATCCATCAGCATATGGGTGGTTTACGTTCATGCATGGGCTTAACAGGCTGTGCCACTATCCAAGAGCTGAATGAAAAAGCCCAGTTTGTGAAAGTGACGTCTGCGGGCATGGGCGAGTCCCACGTGCACGATGTGACGATCACTAAAGAAGCACCGAACTATCGTTCAGGTTCTTAAGCGTTTGTAATACCGGGGCGGCAGTTAGCCGCCCCGGTATTAAGATCCGTATGCCCTCAAGATTGCACCTCTCGTCTTGAGCTAAGTTAAAACAATAGATGAAATAAAGGTTATCCATGAGCGATATTCATGAGCATAAGATACTGATCCTCGATTTTGGATCTCAGTACACCCAACTGATTGCCCGTCGTATCCGTGAAATTGGTGTTTACTGTGAGTTATGGGCATGGGATGTGACCGAAGCCCAAATTCGTGAGTTTGCCCCGAACGGCATTATCCTCGCGGGCGGCCCAGAAAGCGTGACTGCGGATAACTCTCCCCGCGCACCTGAATATGTGTTCAATGCTGGCGTACCTGTTCTTGGTATTTGCTATGGCATGCAAACCATGTCTGAACAGCTTGGCGGTAAAGTGATCCAAGGCGTGGGTGAAGGCGAATTTGGTTATGCCCAGATTGAAATGCTTGCCGAATCTGCCCTGTTTAAAGGTATTGAAGATGCCGTTAGCAGCGATGGCAAGTCTCTGCTGGATGTATGGATGAGCCATGGCGATAAAGTGTCGGCGATCCCAGAAGGCTTTGTGGCCGTAGCTAAAACCGATACTTGCCCATTTGCGGCCATGTCTTGTGAGGAAAAACGTTTCTACGGCGTACAGTTCCACCCTGAAGTAACCCATACCCGTCAAGGTATGCGTATGCTGTCGCACTTTGCCTTAGATATCTGTGGTTGTGCCGCAAACTGGAAGCCGTCATCCATTATCGAAGACGCCATCGAGCGCTTGAAAAAGCAAGTGGGTGACGATGAAGTGATTTTAGGTCTGTCTGGTGGTGTGGATTCATCTGTCGTGGCCATGCTGCTGCACCGCGCAATTGGTAAGAAGCTGACCTGCGTATTTGTTGATAACGGCTTACTGCGTTTAAACGAAGCCAAGCAAGTGATGGAAATGTTTGGCGACCATTTTGGTCTGAACATTGTTCACGTCGATGCGGAAAACCGCTTCCTTGACGCGCTGAAAGGCGAAGCCGATCCAGAAGCGAAACGTAAAATCATCGGCCGTGTATTCGTTGAAATTTTCGACGAAGAAGCCAAGAAATGCGTTAACGCTAAATGGTTAGCCCAAGGCACTATCTATCCAGACGTGATTGAATCTGCAGGTAGCGCCACTGGTAAAGCACATGTAATTAAGTCGCACCATAACGTTGGCGGTTTGCCAGATGATATGGAGCTAGGTCTAGTTGAGCCACTGCGTGAACTCTTTAAAGATGAAGTGCGTAAGATTGGTCTCGAGTTAGGTCTGCCATACAACATGCTTTATCGCCATCCGTTCCCAGGCCCAGGCTTAGGTGTACGAGTACTTGGCGAAGTGAAGAAAGAATACTGTGATTTGCTGCGCCGCGCTGATGCGATTTTCATCGAAGAACTGCACAAAGCTGATCTTTATAACAAAGTCAGCCAAGCATTTACTGTGTTCTTACCGGTTCGCTCTGTGGGTGTGATGGGCGATGGCCGTAAATACGATTGGGTGGTGTCACTGCGCGCCGTTGAAACCATCGACTTTATGACCGCGCATTGGGCACATTTGCCATATGATTTCCTTGGCCGCGTATCAAACCGCATCATCAACGAAATCGACGGTATTTCCCGCGTAGTTTACGATATTTCAGGTAAGCCACCTGCAACCATCGAATGGGAATAATTGCTTGTCTTGATGACATGATGAATTAACGAAAGGCGCCCAGTGCGCCTTTTTTATTGGTTATAGGTATAATTGCCCAAATTGTTGAATAAAGAGAATCCTTAAGTGGAGCAGATAAAACTGGACCCAAAAACCTTGCATGCGAAGACGCATAGCTCTGATGAACTTGGTTGTGATGAAGTGAGTGGTGGTGAGCAAACTTGTCCCAAGCAAGCGGATCTTGAACAAGCTCAAGTAGATGAACATTGGATGCGGGTCGCGATGGCCATGGCTGAGAAGGCCGAGGCTGAAGGCGAGGTGCCTGTGGGGGCGGTGTTAGTAAAGGATGGCCAGCAAATTGCGGCTGGGTATAACTTGTCTATCAGTCAGCATGATCCTTGTGCCCATGCTGAGATCCTCTGTTTGCGCGCCGCTGGGCAAACCGTTGAAAACTATCGGCTCCTTGATGCGACCTTATATGTGACCCTTGAGCCTTGTGCCATGTGTGCAGGCGCTATGGTGCATAGCCGTATTGCTAGAGTAGTATTTGGGGCTCGGGATGAAAAGACTGGCGCTGCGGGAACTGTGCTTAATCTCTTGCAACATCCCGTTTTTAATCATCAAGTTGAGGTAACATCTGGCGTGTTGGCGCAGGATTGTGCCGACCAATTGAGCCGCTTTTTTAAACGTCGTCGGGAGGAAAAGAAGGCTTTAAAACAGGCTCAAAAGGCGCAGCAGGAGAGGATTTCTTAAGGACTAAATTGAGTTATTGTTTTGATTTAGTCTTGCGCTTGTAGAAAGGTAAAAAATAGTTTGTGACGATTCAGCACTCGGCGATGACGAATTTTAAGTAAAGTACGACGGCGAGACGCATTGTTATTGATGGTTTTTCTTCTCATATAGACCCCATTTCAATCTTGTTATTGTTTAAGTTAAGGCTACTTTGCTTGGGTTACCATTTTGGTTGAGAGACAATGGTTAACGCTGCAATCATTTTTGTCTTTATTTGTCATTACGACAGTATCAGTAGAGATCTCAGGCGGCAATCCCCCCCAGGATGTATCTGCTCTATAAAGCAGCATTTTTACCTCAAAGCGGCTTCACTTTAGCGCGTATTCACTTAATCTAAGATTAAAAGCTAAGGCTTATTCTGTTGGCGTTTCAACACTGTGGCGTAACTCAAACTATTTGGCAGATATTTGTTGGGCTACTTTGGCTTATCAGGGCTTAAGGTGCCAGATACTGGTGCGGGTGTATCTTCTGAAGCGAGATCGCTGGGTTCGACGTCATCACTATTTTGCTGTTGAGACTGATTATCGACCCAGACTAAGGTGTCGTAGTAGCGACGAATGCTATCCACATAATGCACGGCTTCACTACCGCGGGCATAACCGTAGCGGGTCTTTTGGTAGTATTTGCGCTTTTGCAGCAGTGGTAACACCTTTTTAAGATCTCGCCATGCGTTGGGATTTAACTCCATAGATTCAGCAAGTTTACGGGCGTCTTCCACATGGGCATAACCGATATTGTAAGATGCCAGTGCAAACCACATGCGTTGACTCTCGGGAATCGACTCGGGTAAACGGTTGATCATATCCCGTAAATAGGCGGCGCCGCCGCGGATACTTTCTTCCGCATCGAGTCGGTTGGTGATGCCAATTTCTTTGGCGGTCGGTTGTGTCAACATCATCATACCGCGCACGCCAGTCGGTGAGCGGGCATTGGGATTCCAATGGGACTCTTGATAACTGGTTGCTGCTAATTTTCGCCAATCTAAGTCACCGGCGTGGGTTTCAAATAACTGGCGGTAGCGTGGTAACACAGTTTCGATAGCGCGTAGGAAGGCGCGGGTGTCGATATAATCGAAACGTTTAACATGGCCAAAATATTTTTCGTTTAGATGATCGAGTGTGCCTGCTAATTTTTCTTGGTGCCAAAATGCTAGCAGTTGACTCATCAAACCATCGCTATGATTGGCGGGTAATAACCAGACTACATCGAGCTTCTCTTCAAGTACTAATCCAGCGCGGAGATCGGGTAAGTAGCGGCGGTTTATTTGTACGCTACTGGAGTCGGCTATGGTGTAGTCAATTTCTTTATTGGCGATCATTGCCAGCAGTTCTTCGCTGTCTTTATCTGTCACTTGATCCCATACCAGCGTCGGATGGCGTTTCTGCAATTGAGTCAAGGTTTCGACAAATGCTGAGTCGGCAATAACAGTAATTTTACCTTTTAAATCAGTAATATCTTTTGGGGTAGGCATACCTTCACGGTAAACCAATACTTGATTAACCCGATAAAGTGGCGGGCCTAAACGGAATTGCTCGCGCCGTGTTGGGGTTTCTGTCATCCCTGCGGCGATGATATCAATCTCGTTTTTTTTCAGTGCTTCATAGAGCTCTACACGACTGGTATAGGGCACCATTTTTAAGGGGACATCGAGGTATTCGGCAAAGAGCACGGCCATATCATAATCGAAACCGCTGTTGCCTTGGCCCGAGGTCATATAAATTTGTGGGCCATAGAGCGTGCCGACTCTTAATTCGGTGAGTTTATGGGGGACGTATTCTGTTTCTTCCACGGTAACTTGCTGACAGGCAGTCAGTAAGAAACCCAAGATAGTCAAGAACAGAAATCGAGCTATTAAGTACACTTTATTTAATAAAATCAAAAAGATGAATAGTAGAAGGTCAGTGAGGTAACTAAGATAAACTAGCTGACATTGCTGTGATTATATCCGTTTGTCACCGATTACGTAAAAAAATCGTATCGAATGGGGTGCGAACCAAGAAAAAAGGTTTGCTTTTTATCTTATAGGAAACACTGTTTTGCGTAAGGTCACAGGTGATTTGTGACAGACATTTCCCTATAATAGCGCCATCTCTGACCCCTGCAATTATAAATATAAGGTGAATTGACGTGATGGAGATCATCCGCGGAGCCCCTGCACTCTCGACGTTTAGAGTGCAAAAGCTAATGGAGGCCTGCGTAAACGCTGCGCTTCCGGTACGCCAAATCTATGCTGAGTATGTTCATTTAGCGGATTTGAGCGAGTTGCTTGAGACCAATGAGCGCAAGCAACTTGAAAAAATTCTCACCTATGGACCTGCTATCGAAGCCCATACCCCCCAAGGTTCACTCCTGTTTGTTACTCCCCGCCCCGGCACAATTTCCCCATGGTCTTCAAAAGCTACTGATATCGCCCACAATTGTGGTCTCGGTAAGGTAAAGCGTTTGGAACGTGGTGTTGCCTATTATGTGGAGTCAGACACTTTGACTGCCGAGCAGCAACAAACCCTCAAAGGGTTATTGCACGACCGTATGGTTGAAGTGGTTCTGGACGATTTTGCAAAGGCCGATGTGCTGTTTAAGCGCACTGAACCTGCGCCTTTCAAGAGTGTGAACGTGTTGGCTGAAGGTCGCCGTGCCCTTGAAGTGGCCAACGTCGAAATGGGTCTGGCGCTCGCTGAAGATGAAATCGATTATTTAGTCGAAAACTTTGTCCGTTTGAACCGCAATCCAAATGATATCGAACTGATGATGTTTGCTCAGGCCAACTCCGAGCACTGCCGTCACAAGATTTTTAACGCAGATTGGACAATTGATGGCGAGGCGCAGCCTAAGTCTCTGTTCAAGATGATTAAAAACACCTTTGAAACCACACCAGACCACGTGTTATCTGCCTATAAAGATAACGCCGCTGTGATGGAAGGTTCGGTTGCGGGACGTTTCTTCCCCGATCCAAACGGTGTTTATAGCTATCACACTGAACCAATGCACGTACTGATGAAAGTGGAAACCCACAACCATCCAACGGCAATTAGCCCATATCCTGGTGCGGCGACGGGTTCAGGTGGTGAGATCCGCGATGAAGGTGCAACCGGTCGTGGCTCTAAACCTAAAGCGGGTTTAACTGGCTTTAGCGTATCGAATTTAAAAATCCCAGGTTTTGTTCAACCTTGGGAAGGTAATTATGGTAAGCCGGATCGCATCGTTAGCGCTCTGGATATTATGACCGAAGGCCCATTAGGCGGCGCCGCGTTTAACAACGAGTTTGGTCGTCCAGCCCTGTTAGGTTACTTCCGTACCTATGAGCAAGAAGTCTCTAGCCACAATGGCGTAGAAGTGCGTGGTTATCATAAGCCCATTATGTTAGCGGGTGGTTTAGGTAATATTCGCGAAGAGCATGTACAAAAAGGCGAAATCACCGTCGGTGCTAAGCTGATCGTACTCGGTGGCCCTGCGATGAACATCGGTCTGGGCGGCGGCGCGGCTTCTTCGATGGCGTCAGGTCAATCGAGCGAAGATTTAGACTTTGCGTCAGTACAGCGTGAAAACCCAGAAATGGAACGCCGCTGTCAGGAAGTGATCGACCGCTGCTGGCAGTTAGGCGATAAAAACCCAATTCAATTTATCCACGATGTGGGCGCGGGTGGTTTATCTAACGCTTTCCCTGAGTTAGTGAATGATGGCGGCCGTGGTGGTATCTTCAATCTGCGCAATGTGCCATCGGACGAGCCGGGTATGAGCCCGCTGGAGATCTGGTGTAACGAATCGCAGGAACGTTATGTACTTTCGGTTGCTGCCGAAGACTTGCCTTTATTTACTGCGATTTGTGAGCGTGAGCGCGCACCGTTTGCGGTCGTAGGCGAGGCGACACAAGAGCAGCATTTAACCCTAGCCGACAGCCATTTTGATAACAATCCCATCGATTTACCACTCGAGGTGTTATTAGGTAAAGCACCTAAGATGAGCCGTAATGTGGTGTCTAAAAAGGCGGTTTCACCTGCACTTGAGCAAAGCAATATCGATATTAAAGATGCGGTTAAACGCATTCTTAGCTTGCCAACAGTGGCGGACAAAACCTTCCTTATCACCATTGGTGACCGCACAGTAACGGGTCTAGTGAACCGTGACCAAATGGTTGGCCCATGGCAAGTACCCGTTGCAGATTGCGCGGTAACTGCGGCAAGCTTTGATACCTACGCCGGTGAAGCCATGTCTATGGGTGAACGTACGCCGCTGGCACTGCTCGATTTTGGCGCCTCTGCCCGTATGGCGGTGGCCGAATCGATTATGAACATCGCGGGTGCGGATATTGGTTCGTTCAAACGTATCAAACTGTCGGCTAACTGGATGTCGGCTGCGGGTCACCCTGGCGAAGATGCGGGTCTTTATGAAGCGGTTAAGGCCGTGGGTGAAGAGCTGTGTCCAGAACTGAGCCTCACCATTCCTGTCGGTAAAGACTCCATGTCGATGAAAACCGCATGGCAGCAAGATGGTGTGAATAAAACCGTGACATCACCAATGTCATTGGTTATCACGGCCTTTGGTGTGGTGCAGGATATTCGTAACACCGTGACGCCAGAGCTGCGCAGCGATAAAGGTGAAACCTCTTTATTGCTAGTTGACTTAGGCGCTGGTAAAAATCGTTTAGGTGGTTCTTGTTTAGCACAGGTTTACGGTGAGTTAGGCGATATCGCGCCAGACTTAGACGATGCTGCACTGTTACGTGGTTTCTTCGAAACCATGCAAAAGCTAGTGGCTAATAAGTTAGTGATTGCTTACCACGATCGTAGCGACGGTGGTTTATTCACGACCTTGGTGGAAATGGCCTTTGCGGGTAATACTGGCTTAGACATTGATATAGAAGATCTACAGGGCACTGATTTAGAAATACTCTTTAATGAAGAGCTCGGCGCTGTGCTGCAAGTGAGCCGCGATAACGCTGCCAAAATCGCCGCTCAGTTTGCTATCGCTGGCGTACCTTGCCATGTGATCGGAACGCTAGCCGATGATGAACGCATCACCATTAAAGAGGGTGAGCGTGAAGTGTTCAGCGAGACGCGTGTTGCACTGCGCACTGTGTGGTCAGAAACCACTTACCGTATGCAAGCACTGCGTGATAACCCAGCCTGTGCATTAGAAGAATTTAAGCTTAAGCAGGATGAAACTGACTTAGGTTTAACGGTTAAGTTAAGCTTTGACCCGAGTGAAGACGTTGCTGCGCCTTATATCCTCAAAGGTGCTGCACCTAAAATGGCAATCCTGCGTGAGCAGGGCGTAAACTCCCATGTCGAAATGGCTGCTGCGTTTGATCGCGCAGGGTTTGAAAGCCGCGACGTGCATATGTCTGACATTCTGTCAGGTCGCATTAGCCTTGAAGAGTTCCAAGGTTTGGTGGCTTGTGGTGGCTTCTCCTACGGTGACGTACTAGGTGCCGGTGAAGGTTGGGCTAAGTCGATTCTGTTTAACGAGCGTGCTCGCGATGAGTTTTCACGTTTCTTTGAACGTGACTCAAGCTTTGCGCTCGGCGTGTGTAACGGCTGTCAAATGCTGTCAAATCTGAAGGAAATTATTCCTGGTAGCGAGCATTGGCCACGTTTCGTGCGTAACCGCTCTGAGCGTTTTGAAGCACGTTTCAGCTTGGTTGAAGTGCAGCAAAGTCCGTCATTGTTCTTCCAAGGTATGGCGGGTTCACGTATGCCAATCGCTGTATCCCACGGTGAAGGACATGCTGAGTTTGCTAGTGCACAGGCGCTGGCCTTAGCAGAGGCTTCTGGCACCATTGCGCTGCGTTTTGTGAATGGTAAAGGCGAGATCGCGACTCAATACCCACAAAACCCGAACGGCTCGCCAAACGGGTTAACCGGTATCTGTACTACTGATGGCCGTGTGACCTTGATGATGCCACACCCTGAGCGTGTATTTAGAACGGTTGCGAACTCGTGGCACCCAGATAACTGGGGTGAAGACAGCCCATGGATGCGGATGTTCCGCAATGCGCGAGTCAACTTAGGCTAAGGTTTTTATTGATAAAACCATCACTTAAGTGACTAAAAAGGAGCGAAAATTTTCGCTCCTTTTTTATATATAAAACGCATCTTTTAAAAAAATAATATATTTTAATATGTTAGCTTTATATGCTTTTTTTCTAATGCAGTCAATTTGAAAAATACCGACTTAATCAGCTAAATACCTCTTAATAAGTAGTTCACACAAGTGAAACAAAACCTTATTGCCATTTTTTAACTGCTTTAATGCCTGCAATCTGCGGACAATAAAAATAAAAAGCCCCCAACTCATCGAGAAGGGGGCTCGTTTTGCGCTAACAAAACTTCAAATCAAATCAGTATTATTTCAGAGTAAGCGGTGAACGATTACAGCTCATGCGCTGTATAAAGTTCAACAAAAACACGCTTATAGCTGTTAACCAGACGTTCGAATAAGTTTGTCATATCTCTTTCTCCACACCAAAGTTAGACCTATGTGCGCGGAGTTGGGCTTGTCTGGGACACTTCACCAGTCGTACCAAACCGTCTCCTTAACACAGGAGATATATTAACCAATCTCACAGTCACTCTCAAACGAGAAAAAATACAATTAATCATTAAAAAAACTAATTAATATTAGTTGATTTGTTTTTGGTTTAAGCTTTTTTAATTTTTAATATATTGTTTATATTGGTTTATTTTGTGTATTTACATTTTTTATGATTATTGTTTTATTAGTGTTAATGTTGTTTTTTATTTGTTTTTTGTTGTTTTTGCTGGTTATGGTAGTAATTTGTTCTAAAGTGCTTAAAATTTTATTTTTTAATTCTTTCAATCTTGTTCTCTACTTCATATTTTATCTCCTGTCAATAGGGTGTCAAAGTGAAGTGTGTGCCCTGCCGCAAAACCCATCTAAACCCCTGAGTTTGATTGATTTGAATCAAAGGCGGGTGGTATAAAATACTCACAAATGAAAGCGATTAAATATCTTAACTATCTGATATTTATATCGATGGGATCATTTGTAGGATTGGGTGGTGAGGTGGAAGTCTCAAAGCCGAGCGATAGTGTGACTAGGGTCTCAGTATGCAAGGAAAAAGGGGATTTTTAGGCCTTGCTGCCTCGATGTAATGAAAAAGATGATATTTAACGGTTTATACTGGCTTCAGCTATAAACACAAAATGAAAACTCACTATCCTACAAAGGCACTTGCTATGAATGGCTCATGTTGTCGTAGCAATTGGACGCACCACGTAAGGAGTCACCGATGATTGTTGAAGAGGTTGTTGAGCTATCGCGGCTACAGTTTGCGCTGACAGCCATGTATCACTTCCTGTTTGTTCCCTTAACCTTGGGGTTGGCATTTTTGCTGGCTATCATGGAATCACTCTATGTGATGACTGATAAACAAATTTATAAAGATATGACTAAGTTCTGGGGTAAGTTGTTTGGTATCAACTTTGCCTTGGGTGTATCAACGGGTTTAGCGATGGAATTCCAGTTTGGTACTAACTGGTCTTACTATTCACACTATGTAGGTGACATCTTTGGTGCACCGCTGGCCATCGAAGGTTTAATGGCATTCTTCTTAGAATCGACCTTCGTAGGTATGTTCTTCTTCGGTTGGGATCGTTTCTCAAAACGTCAACATTTAGCGACAACTTGGTTGGTGGCTTTTGGTTCCAACTTCTCCGCTCTGTGGATTCTGGTAGCAAACGGTTGGATGCAAAACCCTGTAGGTAGCGTGTTCAATTACGAAACCATGCGTATGGAAATGACCAGCTTTGCTGATGTTATCTTCAACCCTGTTGCACAGGTGAAGTTTGTTCACACTGTGGCTTCTGGCTATGTAACAGGTGCAATGTTCGTATTAGCGATCAGCTCTTACTACATTCTGAAGAAACGTGACTTACCTTTTGCCCGTCGTTCATTTGCGATTGCCGCCAGCTTTGGTATGGCATCTATCCTGTCTGTTATCGTTTTGGGTGACGAATCAGGTTATAAAGTGGGTGAAGCGCAGCGCGTTAAGTTAGCGGCAATCGAAGCTGAGTGGCATACAGAGCCAGCTCCAGCGGCCTTTACTGCAGTTGGTTTCCCAAATCAAGAAACCATGCACACCGATTTTGCGGTGAAGATCCCTTACGCAATGGGTATCGTGGCAACACGTTCTTTAGATGAAGAAGTGACTGGTCTGCGTGACTTAGTGGCTGAACACGAAGTGCGTATTCGCAATGGTATGAAAGCCTATGAGATGCTGGTGAAACTGCGCGCTGGTGATAAGTCTCCAGAATTACGTGAAGCATTTGAAGCGGCTAAAGTTGACTTAGGTTACGGCTTACTGCTGAAACGTTACACCGACAACGTAGTTGATGCGACAGAAGAGCAAATCAAAGCGGCTGCGAAGGATTCTATCCCGAACGTGGCACCGATTTTCTGGAGCTTCCGTGTGATGGTTGGCTTAGGTTTTGTGATGTTGATTGTGTTCGCGGCGGCCTTCTGGCAAAGCACACGTCATCAAATCGAAGAGAAAAAATGGGTTCTTAAAGCGGCGCTCTTTAGCTTGCCATTACCTTGGATTGCGATTGAGTGTGGTTGGTTTGTGGCTGAATATGGCCGTCAACCTTGGACCATCTCTGAGGTTCTGCCGACCTTTATGTCTGCTTCGAGTCTAACGACTGGGGATCTGTGGTTCAGTATTATTTCGATTTCACTGTTCTACACTGTGCTGCTGGTGATCGAGATATTCTTGATGCTTAAGTTTGCCCGTCTTGGCCCTAGCAGTTTAAAGACTGGTCGTTATCACTTCGAGAAACTAGAAGCCTAAGCAGAGGATTTCATTATGTTTGATTATGAAATATTGAGAGTTATCTGGTGGGCTCTGATCGGCGTACTGTTCATCGGATTTGCGGTCACTGACGGTTTTGACATGGGCGTGGGTGCACTATTACCGATTATTGGTAAAGACGATACTGAGCGCCGTATTATGGTCAACACTATTGCCCCCCATTGGGACGGTAACCAAGTATGGTTAATCACCGCGGGTGGTGCCTTATTTGCGGCATGGCCTATGGTATATGCAGTATCTTTCTCTGGCTTCTATGTGGCCATGATGTTAGTGCTGTTTGCCTTGTATACCCGTCCAGTTGGATTTGACTATCGCTCTAAGATTGAAAATCCAAAATGGCGTAAATCGTGGGACTGGGCGTTGTTCTGTGGTGGCTTTATTCCACCGCTGATCATCGGTGTGGCCTTCGGTAACTTACTCCAAGGTGTACCATTCAATTTCGATGAGTTCCTGCGTGCGACTTATCACGGTGGTTTATTTGGCCTGTTGAACCCATTCGGTTTACTGGCGGGCTTAGTGAGCGTGAGCATGTTTATGATGCAAGGCGCTGCTTGGCTGCAAATGAAGACCGACGGTGAGCTGCGTGTACGTGCCGCGAATGCGACTCAGCTATGTGCACTGTTAGTGGCAGTATTATTTGCCGCTGCGGGTGTGTGGTTAGCCAATGGTATTGATGGTTATGTTATCACTTCAACCCTTGACCACCATGCATTGTCAAACCCAACGCTGAAAACCGTAGCCGTTGAGTCTGGCGCTTGGTTAGCTAACTACGATAAGTATCCTATTACTATGCTATTCCCAGTATTAGGTGTGGCATTACCACTGTTAGTGATTGTGGTGAGTCGCTTAAATCGTTCAGGTTTCGCATTCTTATTTAGCTCGCTGACTGTGGCGATGGTGATCTTAACTTGTGGTGCAGCAATGTTCCCATTCGTTATGCCATCTTCATTAGATCCTAACGTGAGCTTAACCATGTGGGATGCGACTGCGAGTGAAATGACATTAACTGTGATGACTTGGGCGGCGATTATCTTTGTTCCAATCGTGTTAAGTTACACTGTATGGACTTACTTCAAGATGTTTGGTCGTTTAAACCGCAAACATATTGAAGATAACAAAGCCTCACTCTATTAGAATTAAGGAGCATCTACTATGTGGTATTTCACGTGGATATTAGGGGTTTTGTTAGCCTGTTCCTTTGGTGTGATCAACGCCCTGTGGCTTGAAAACACTGAGAATATGGACCGCTCAAGCGATGACGCTGAGTAATCGCTAAACTCCAACAGCGTAAATCATCTAAAACCCTGCATCTGCAGGGTTTTTTATTGGAATAAAAAACAGTACGCTAATCCTAAACACACTGCTTATTCGCATGCATAGGCAATAATCCTATTTAAGGAGGGAAGATTATGACTGAAATTATCGATAGCAGGGGATAAGTCTGTGCCGTTGAAAATGGTTAAATCAATCGTAATAACATGAGAGGCAAAGTTTCCATTGCGTGCTGATGTGTTAGGTGATCAGCGGTTGGAGGGATGCAAGGTAATGTCGGATTTTGATGTTACCTAAACGAACGAGAATGCCGCAGAAACGCTAGTCAAACATTGTCCAAACAGGCGTCTGGCTCGTTCGCTATTTGTCACTTGCTGTGTGAGGAGAGTAACGGCACATTGCTGCGCGTTTTACGAGGTCGAAATGGCTAGAGCGAACAACATCTTGCCTCAATACATCAACTAAGCTTTGATAAAGTGATAAAAAATACCGCCCTGTTGGGCGGCATTAAAGCGTGGGGCTTAATTTTAGCTGTATTGGTTAAGCCTTAAACTGGCTAATTTGCTGCTTAAGCGCGACGGCGAGGGAAGATAACTCATTTGCTGAGTTTACTGTTTCAGCTGCTCTATGCTCTCCTTCATTGGCAAGCTCACTAATTTGATGCAGATTATGGGTGATCTCTTGGGCAACACTGCTTTGTTGCTCAGTCGCAGAAGCAATATTGCGCGAGCTAATCGCAAGTTCTCCAATCCTGCGGGTAATTTCCTCAAGTTGTTTGCCTGTTTCTTCCCCTTGATTTGCCGATGCAATACCCAGTTGATGGCTTTGCGACATTTGGTTTGTTGTCGTTTTAACTTGGCTTTGAAGCTTATCGATTGTTTGACCAATTTCCAAAATCGATGATTGCGTCCGTTGAGCTAAAGTTCGAACTTCATCTGCGACCACGGCAAAACCACGCCCTTGTTCACCAGCTCTGGCCGCTTCAATGGCTGCGTTGAGAGCAAGTAGGTTGGTTTGCTCGGCAATACTGTTAATCACTTCTGTGACTTTGCTGATCGCTTCACTTTCTTGGCTAACTTTCTCTACGGCTTGGTGACTTTGACTAAGCTGTTGGCTTAATTTAAGCAGGTCTTGTACTAAGCGTACTTGTTGCTGTTGACCTTCTTTCGCGGCGATATCGACCTGTTGGCTTTGAGTTGCCCCCTCTTGAGCGTGATTTGCTACATCGCGGATTGAAGTGGACATTTCCTCAATTGCTGTAGCAATTTGATCCGTTTGTTGCATCAACGCTTGAGCTTCTTCGCCATTTTGTTTGGCAATACGCTGCGCTTTTGATGCCTGCTGTTCAATACTCTGCACCGACGCTTGCAAGGCACTGATTAATTGACGCAGTTCCGATGACATAGTGGAAACACTTGTGGTGATCTTATCGACTTCGTTTTGACTATCTAAAGCTGATGCGGGGAGGTGGTGACTAAAGTCTCCTGAACCTAAGATTTCCATATGGTGTTGGAGTGTGTGCAAAGGCTTGAGTGAGCGCAGTAGCACTAAGGACAGTAGTACGGTAATTAACACTATGCCTGAGACGGCCACAATGGCATTAATCGTCAATAAGAGAAGGCTTTCTTCATTTAATTCATTTGCGTTAACTTGACCAATCAGCATCCAGTTCCAACCGCTAACACTTTGACTGTAAGCAAACATCGGTTGGTTTTTGCTGTTGCTATAACGCCATTCAGCTTGATCTTGGGTGGCTTGGCTGAGGGTTAAGCCATCAAGCATAGACTCTGTCACAGGTTCGCCAGTATTAAATTTGGGATGAGCGACGAGAACGTTGTCTATCTTACGCATTAATAGGAAATGGCCAGTTTCTTCTAGAGTGATTTTATTCACCGCATCTTGTAATTGGGTTAAGGATTGCGTGATTTCAAAACCGATATATAAGATCCCAATCACTTTTCCTTGCAGATCCTTAATGGGTCGATAGACGGTCATGTAGTCTTTACCAAAAAGTTTGGCGTAACCTTCATAAACCTCGCCCTTGATTAAGGTCGGATAACCTGGATGGGTTTTACCTAAAAAGGTACCTAAGGCGCGGCTGCCATCGGGTTTTTTAAGGGAGGTTGCAATACGAACAAAATCATCTCCAGCGAGAGCAAAGACCGTAGCGGTGCCACCTGTGAGGTTAGCAAAACGGTCAACTTTACTCTTTGAAGAGTTGATTTGTTCTTTTTCATGTAGCAATGCAGGCGTGTTTACGCCAAGTACATTGACCGTTTTATCCAAGATACTGAATTGACCAGGATACATTTCTTTAAATACATCGGCATTGCGTCTTGCTAGTTGCAACAAGCTATCGTATTGAAGCTCAAGCATATCGGATACAGCGTGCATTTCGGCTTTCATGGCACTAATGCCTTTGTCCTCGAGCACATTTGAAGCGGATTTATAGGAAAGTGTACTGAGTATACAGAAAATAATAAGGGTAAGGGCAAACGCGAGAGCACCGATCTGTTTTGCAATAGGCCAATTTTTATAGTTCATTCTGCGATCCTATAGGGTAAAGGTTAACGCTAATGTAACCTAACTTTTACGTCATGGTCTTGATATGGGTCTAAGATTTTCTATTATTTATAGATAGTTCGCTGACATATTGCCAATTCCTACCACGATAACTTTGCTTTATTTTAGCGGATAGGAATATAGCACTTTGCGATAGGGAATGCGGTCTAGAGTGATAAGTTTTGGGGTAAATGGATGACTTCCCATGGCTTATCGCAATCGAACCAATACAAGACGACAAGGAGTGACACTATGTTGGGTGAAAATCATGCGTTAATTTATGAGTTTCCAGATTTTGCTGACCATATTCATCATCTTAAAAAAAACAATGCAATTTTCGCGACCATGGCGCAGCGTTACCATGAGTTAGACCATAACATTCGCGCTCTAGAGTTAACCAAAGTGCCCACCAATGATGAGCACTTTGTGGCCTTAAAATTAGAACGGCTTCACCTTAAAGATAAGTTGTATCAATATCTGGTTCATGATGCTATTTGAGGCGACAACGGCGATGTATCTGACCTATTGCGGTTTTTCATTAGTAGCAGATACATGGTTGGCACCCAAACGAGTGATAGCAAGGTTGTTAGCAAGGTGCCTCCCGCGATAGCGATGGCAAAGGGCGGCCAAAATCCGCCACCTGCAATAATCAGCGGAATAAATCCCCCCACCGTCGTGATTGTGGTTGAGCTGATATGCCGTCCACAGCCGCTGACAATATTGATAATTACAGCTTTATCTCCCGCTCTGCCATTCGGTGTATCTTCCAGCTCAGCCAAAATCACAATCGCCGCGTTGATCGCAAGCCCCATTAGGCCGAGTAGGGCGATGATCACAGGGAAGCCAAAGGGATAACCAAACACATAGACCGCAAGTAGCCCAAGCCCCGCCGACTGTAATGCACTCAGTAAAATAATCGCTGTTAGCCTAAAGGAGTTAAAGGACAAGACTACTGTAGCTAGTAATAAGGTAACCACTAAAATGATATTAGACAGTAGATTACCTACTGCTTCATTGCGTTTAGCGCTTTCGCCGCCAATTTCAATCCGATAACCTGCCGGTAGTTTGATGGCGGCCACTTTATCTTTTACATCATTTAAGACTTGGGCAGGTAATACCCCGCTGACGATATAGGCTTCGATCGTGTTGACGCGTTGACCATTACGCCTAGGGATCGCCCCGCGACTGACTTGCACCTCGTTGTGGGACAGTGCAGATAACGGAACGGCAGTGCCCGAAGGGGTCATGAGCTGGATTTCCGCAATACGGCTCGCCTGCTCGCGGCTACTCTCACCTAGACGCACGCGTATAGGAAGTGACTCGGTTTGTTCTAACACGCTGCCGCCAATCACTCCAGTTGTAGACATTTGGACTTGTCTAGCAATATCCGTCAGGCTTAATCCGCTGATTAAGCTCGCATCTTCATTGACCTGTAGCCATACCTTAGGTGCGCCGGCACTTAAGGTGGCGCGGGTGTGGATCACATCGGGCGTTGCAGCCAAAATATGACGGATTTCATCACCCAAGGTGCGTAATGTTTCCAGATTAGGGCCAAAAATCATCAACTCGACCGGGGCATTAAAGGGCGGGCCTTGCTCCAGTTTACGCACCAGCACCTGCGCTTCTGGAAAGTCTTTATCCAAGCTTTGCTGCAACTCTGGGATAAGGGCGTTGGCGCGCTCAAAGTCGCTGGCTTTCACCATAGCTTGGGCATAGTTAGTGGCCCCCTGTTGGCGCTGAGTTAAGTTGTAATAAAACGAAGGGGTATTGCCACCCACAACCCAATCGACTTGGCTGATACCCTCGATTTGATGCAACTGCTTATCCATCAATAGCACTTGGTTTAAGGTGTTTTCGAGGCTGACATGGGGGGCGAGATACAGCTCAATTTGGAACATATCCCGATCCGATGGCGGGAAAAACTGCTCAGTCATCTTGCCTGAAGCGTAAAAACCTAACAGCGGTATTATCCCGATAAGCGTAGCGCTCAGTAGTGGGCGATTGAGCGCAAATCTTAGGCTTGCTTGAAAGTAACCGCTTACTAAAGGCACATTGATACCATGCTGATACCAGACAGGATGTTTACCTTCGAGGCTAAAGCGTCCCGCAAGACCGGCGATCAAAGTATGGGAAATTACATAGGAGCCAAAGAGTGCAAACATTACCGATATAGCGATGCCACTCACAAATTCTCCGGCTGCGCCTGGCATTAATACGATCGGCGCAAAGGCTAGAATAGTGGTAATCGTTGAGCCCGCCAAAGGCAACCACAGGTGATGTAAGGTCTCAGTCACAGCGTTTAAGCGACTCATACCCTGTTGGCGGCGCTGGGAAATGGCATCAACAATTACAATGGCATTGTCCACCATGATCCCTAGAGCAACGACTAAACCTGTGACCGACATTTGATGAATGGGTAAGCCGATATATTTCATGCAGGCTAAGGTAAACAGGGCGGTTAAGGGAAGCGATAGGGCAACGATAATCGCGTTTCTTAAGCCCAAGGTCAGCAGTAAGACGGTGAGAATAATCACAAACCCTTGTATTAGGTTGATAACGAGTCCGCCAAGCCGGTCACTGGTGTAACTGTTTTGCTCAAATAACCATTGCACTTTGATATTTGCGGGAAGCTCGTTGTTGAGCTCATTGACCAGTTGCTTGACTTGTCCTTGCCAGATATCAACACGGGTGTTATTCAACATGCGCGCTGCAACAAACACGCTTTGCTCGCCGTCAACGAGAGCGATGCTATCTGCTGGTTTTTTAGCTTGGCGGCTGATAGTCGCAATATCGCCCAGACGAATGATTTGCCCATCGTTATCGACTTTAAGTGGTACTTGGCGAATACGGCTCTGCGAATCGAGCTCACCTGAGACTTCGACAAGGGCGCGAAAGTGATTGTTATTGATCTCGCCTGCGGCAATTTTACTGTCGGCGCTGCTTAAGATTTTCGCTATGGTACCCGGCGTTAATTGCAACTGGCTCATCTTATAGCCATCGAGCTGGACTAGGATTTCTTCCTCGGGTGCGCCGTAGAGTTTAACGAAATCGGTGCCGGATAAGAGTCTGAGCCTGCTTTGTAATTCCTTGGCATAGCGGTTGAGCATATCCACCCGTGGTTGACTGTTATCGTTCCACACTAGGCTTAAAATCGCGGTGTAGGCGTAGCCGACTTGATCGTCTAAGGTCGGTGTCTGTATGTCATCGGGGAGGGTGTTTCTGGCATCGGCCAGCAGATCTCTCGCCCTTGACCACACAGGCGCAGTATCTGTCACTGTGTCTTTGAGCTCTAACTGGATCAGCGAGATACCGGGTCTTGAGGTGGATTGAATCAGCTTTATTTCCTCAAGGCGACGTAATTGATTTTCTAATACTTCGGTGACAAGCGCCTCGACCCGCTCGGCGGAAGCGCCGGGATAAGGAGTGATGACAGAGGCAAAGCGGTTGGTAATATGTGGATCTTCGGTGCGCGGCAAGCTGGACATTGCGCCAAATCCCGCGACCAGTAGTAGGGCGATCACTAGGCTGACTAAGCGACCATTTTCGACGAAGGCTTTAATCATGATTACCTCGTCGTTGCTATTGTTGTGGAAACGGCTTGGCCAACGACTAATTTATGCAAACCTTGAGTCACATATTGTTCGTCGGCTTTAATCGCTCCTTGGATATAAGCCATATCCTGCGTGGTGTAGAGGATATCGACATCGCGACGCTCTATTTGAGTTGAAGCGCTATCAGCTGTTTGTTGCGCCGTAACATAGATATTCCAGCGTCCTCGAATACCATCAATCAGTGCTGAAATTGGCACCCAGTAGCCTGCTTGTTCAACGGTTTGTTGTTGATGTAAATAGGCTATTTCTCCATTTATCACCTTGGCCTGTGCAGGTAGGCTAATCCGCAGTTGTACCGTGCGGCTAATGGGGTTTACCTCGGCACTGATCCCAGCGACTTTAGCCATAAATAGTTGATTCTGGACACTAACCTTTACTTCTTGTCCGGTAGTGAATTGGTTAGCAATGGCAACCGGGACACCGATATAGGCCTCGGTATTGATGCTACCAACTAAGGTAAAGACGGGGTTACCCGCGGCAACGACTTCCCCCAAATTATGTTGGCGCTGACTGATGATGCCATCAAAGGGGGCGAGTAAGTGTGATTTGTCGAGTTTGAGTTGATTGGCATGTTGCGAGGCGAGCAGGCGTTGTTTAGCCGCCTCTAGGCTGGTGAGTTGAGTTCGAGTTTCATCGAGCAATTGTTCAGAGACATAACCGGACTTCTTCAGTTCTAGATTTCGTTTGAGAGTGCTGGTGGCAAGGTCAACATCGGCTTGGGTTTGCGCTAAGCTTGCTTGGATTTCTTGGCGCTCGGCTTCAAGCAAGCGGGTATCCAGTTTGGCCAATACTTGCCCCTGAGTCACCTTAGCGCCGCTATCGACAGTTAACTCACTGAGCTTACCCGATAATTCAAATCCGACGCCCGTGGTATTGCCCGCACGGATTGTGCCAGTGAATACTTGCTCACTCTGATAGCCAGTCGACAAGCACAGCGGCGCCGTCGTCACGGTTTGTAATTGCGCAGTATTGGCATGCTCTGTCACTTCCTTTTGACAAGCCGTTAAGGTGGTGACGGCAATCACGCAAACGCAAAATACACGCCAAAAACATCGGGCCGCTTGATCCATTTGAATCCTTCCGTTGTAAGCTTAAGGTTAATTTTGTGTAACTAGACTTGCTAGTCTAGTTGTGCGGAACTGGACTGTCTAGTCTATTTTATGCTTAACTAATACGAATTAATTATGTTGCTACCTTGAGTGAAGATATGACTCAGTCCACCGAGATCCCGATGAGCCGCAGTGAACAAAAGAAACAGCAAGTGCTAGTGGCGGCCATTGACTTGTTTTGCCGTCAAGGTTTTCCCCATACCAGTATGGATGAAGTCGCTAAATTGGCGGGTGTTTCTAAGCAAACAGTTTATTCTCACTATGGCAGTAAAGATGACCTGTTTGTGGCTGCGATTGAGTCAAAATGCGTGGGTCACAATTTACATGATGACTTGCTGAGTGATCCAAGCCAACCCGAAGCCACTATCACCGAGTTTGCGTTGCAATTTGGTGAAATGATTGTCAGCCCTGAGGCTATTACCGTCTTTAAAGCCTGTGTGGCGCAATCGGAAAGCCACCCTGAAGTCTCACGCTTATTTTTTGAGGCGGGCCCACAACATATGCTTGCGATGCTGACAAAATATTTAGTGGCGGTTGAGGCGCTTGGATTGTATCGATTTCCACAACCGCATCACTGTGCGGTTCGTTTATGTTTAATGCTGTTTGGTGAATTGAAGCTCAGGTTAGAGTTGGGGCTAGAAACCGAGAGTTTATTGGGGGAACGTGAGCAGTATATTCGGGGTTGTGCCGAGATGTTCCTAAAAGCTTATTGTGTTTAACTAAAGTGGCGTTAAGGTATCAGTTTGTATCATTCTTCAATTAAGAATGAACTTTTGTCTTGGGTAACGCGTATTATACGCAACATATCATCAACCAGTAACGCAAGGAGCAGGCGTGGCTAAACCACTTCATTCACCAGTCAATATTAACCCCAGCATAGTGTTCATAGGGTTGATGCCTTTGTTGAGCTACTCCGTTTTCGCAGCAGAGCCTCGTCAAGAATATAAGCCTTTTAAGGTCAGCGTATCGCAAATTAGTACCCAGAGTGCCAACGTTGCCAATGGTGAAACTGAGTTGCAGCGGGATAGCCTGTTACTCAACGCTGGCGTGACTATGCCCTTGAGTCAACAATGGTCCGTTGGGATGAGACTTGGCTACGACAGACTTGACTACGATTGGCGTAATATTCGTTTAACAGGCGCCAATAATACGGCAGCATTGTTTAGTGATGCGGGTGAAACCTGGGAAAATATCGATCGCTACCGTGCGAGCCTATCTGTTAATTATCGGATGGATAAGCATTGGTCATTTATGCTTTCGCCACAAATCCAATATGCTTATGCCGATACCGCGTCCGCCAGTAATGCACAGAGTTATGGTGTGGTTGCCTCGGCCATGTATGCCTTTGAATCGGGAAACATGCTGGGCTTTGGTGTGGCCTACTTGAATGACATAGATGAAGTGCGTACTTTGCCTTACCTTGCCGTGAGCTGGCAGATTAATGATCGCTGGCGTCTAGCAAATCCTTTCCAAGCGGTCTTTAGTGGGCCAGCAGGATTGGAACTTAGTTATCAGTTCAATCCCGCTTGGAACGTGGGCTTGGGTAATTCGCGCCGCACGGAGCGATTTTTAATTGCCGATGATGAAACGGTAGTCGAAACCAATGAATGGGTGAGCTATCTGCGAGCTGGTTGGCGTGTGACACCAGCAATCGCGTTAAATCTCTACGCGGGCTATTACTTTAACGGTGAATTAGAAGTGACCGATGAGGCCGCGCTTGATCTCGATAACCAAGGCGCAGCGGCCTTGGATCTCGAGTTTCGATTTTAATTACTGGCCCAGCATGGCTTCTTTGAGGCTTGTCTGGGCAGGTTTTTCACCTAACCAAATTTTGAGTAAGGCTTGGCGGAACATTTCCCCTTCAATCGTGGCTTGTTCTTGGCCATTTTTATAGGCGGTCACACCACGGCTTTTGTTGGCGACTAAGGTAAATTGGTCTCCTTGTTTAATTTCATCCTTAAATAGCGCCATAAACGCATCAATTTGTGGCTGAATATCAGTCGTATTATCGGCGGTTGCATGCTCAAAACCTTCGGTTATCGCATCACGCATTTTCTCAGACGTAATCATTCCAGACGTAATATTAAGGCGAATAGCGGCTATAGGAGCATTGATCACCTCGGCGGTGGTTTTGCTGGGAGTGGGCACGTACAGACTACCGACATACAAATCCATAAAGAATTTGCTGCGGACACCGGCGCCATTTAATTGCAGCGCCTGAGCGTCGAGCGTAATGCTGTCGGCAACTTGAACACCTGATACTTCTTTAGCTTGGGTAAATAGTGGAAAAAGCAAAGCAGTAGTGAGCGTTAAGGTTGAGAGTAACTTCATTATACACCTCATATTTTTTAGTTATGGCCGTTGAGTGTATCAATCATCTGAGTGACTCGAACGGTGATTTATCTGTAGATTGCGAAGCGATACTAATCGAAACCCAAGAGGAGCGATAGCCTAATCTGTGTAAGCTATCGCTGGTGACTTAGGCAAAACAAGACGACTTTCCCTTGTCGAGCGCAGTAAAAAAGCGATATGTGTGAAGAAATATTCGACCTGTTTAGTTTATTAGCTGACAGGGTCAGCCACGAACGCCTAATTTATATTGGCCATTTTGCTCAAACATCACCGCTTGTTTTTGCTTAGGGGAGATCAGGATTGGGCCATCATCAAAAAACAGAAAGCACTTCCAATTGCGGACAAACACATCCCAACGAGTCTCAATCACTTGATATTTTTCGTAGCAAAAATAGACCTGAGTATCCTCTGGCCACTGAATAAACTCGGCTAACATCTCGGGTAGACTGTTATCTTCACTGTCCCACGCACTCTGCCAATGATCTGTTTTGACCCATGCGTTGGCTTTGGCGGCCCAATCCCCTTTAGTAAACTGTTCGGCGCGGCTACTTTTATTGCTAATCCACTGATTCCACACCAGCATGGCGCTTTTATCCGTTAGCGGCAGAATGACAGTCTTGTCATCATCGCTCACAGGTAAGTCTTTGTGGTTAAAAATCCACTTACGGCGATAGGTGTCTAAAGGTATATAGGTATGTGCCAAACAAAATCTCCTAGCAAATGACAAGACTAAAACGGGCTCATTATAAGGTCTGAGGAATAAATAATAAAACCACCGAGCGGAGATATTACCGCTCGGTATCTTTAATTATTGTGCTTCAGTTATGATTCGAGTGAGTTCAGCCGCGTAGTGTTGTGCTACCTGATTACTCGGATCGGCATTGAGGGCATTGGTAAACGCAGTGTGTGCGCCTTCAGCTTGGCCAAGTTCAATCATAAATAAGCCAAGTTTTATCCAAGTCTGCGTATCTGAAGGATATTTTTCTAAGTAGTCTAGATAGACGTTGACTGACTCTTGGATTTTTCCGCGTAGCTTAAGGATATGCGCATACTGTGGCATATACTCGTCGCTATAGGCCAAAATTTTGACAAGGGTTGACTCGGCCAGCTCAAGTTTGCTCAATTTTAGCGCAAGCAGAATAATGTGTTTTAACTCCATTTCTGTATAGAGATCTTCGGGTAATGCTAATAGTGCATCTAAGGCTTGCTGATGTTGTTGCTCTAGGCTGAGTTGTAACGCGAGAGCCAAGTGATACAGCCTTTGCAATTCTGGATTGCCATCGACAAATGGCAGTAGATTTTCTACTGTTATCGATAGACCTTGATTGTTTCTCATTGCGTAAAGCGTCATGATTTTTGTGTAGATATTTTCCGCAGTAGACGCTTTATTTAATGCCTCAACATAGACTGGGCTTACTAGGGTAATATCCTGAGAAAATTGTTCTGTTAATTCATTCCATATCACCTGATCGGATTCAGATAATGTGGGATGTTTATGGTTTTTATTCCAAATATAAATACGGCCTGATTGGTTTTTTTTCAACCAAATAGGTGCAAGCAGCGTTAATGAGGTGGAATTTAATTCGAGTTGTCGAAATTTAAGATTATCATAGGATTTTTTAGTGAGTTCCAAAATATCATGGCATATTGTATTGAACGCTTCATAATAGTTTAGCGTCATTTCATTGATATGGGATTGTGTCCAACTATCGGTATTTCTTGAAGTGAGAAAATGTGAGAACTCATAATAACCGTAGGTTTTAATCAACCGAGACAGTGTGGCGTAGTGAAGATTAATCTCTTCTTCTATTTGGTTGATTTTATCCAGCGTTAAACAAGCGTCCTGTGGATCCTCATTCAGTGTTTTTGCAAGCGTTAGCGCTTTTTTAGTTAGCTGCCTTAATGTGTCTAGTTGGCTAATGGCTTTACTGCACTCTTGTATTGCTGAATTTAAGTCATCCTCAGTATTGGGCGTTGCCTCGTTGATCACTTCAATGACGGATTTATCCGTAAATGATGAAAGCACTATTGCCGTTGTTGGCATGTGAACAATACCCTCAATTTTAGCCGCATTGATTGACAGGTTAATAAAGCTAATTTCGGGATAGGTCTTGGCTTCTTCAGCAAGAGATTCCATTGCATGAATAAGCTGAATTGGGGTTTCTGCTGGCAGTCCTGCGTAGGTTTCAACCCATTTATTATTACGGCCTAGACTTGGACCAATGCTGGCTTCAAACGTTCCTTTTGCATGGCTATAACCGGATTTTGAATAGCAATAATCGACGCCACTTAGCAATAGGGTAGTAAAGCCCATTTCGATAGCAAGGCGTATTGAGCTGTTGGTGACCGTTGGGCCGACGGTGATGATATTGTCATGATCATGCTTGCCACTCCAAGGATAGCGTTGACCCAAATAGGCTTTAGGGCCATTCCATTGGGAAAGGACTTTATGACTTACGTGATAGGAATTTACCAGCAAGGTTTTGTGGCTTAATTTAAACATGTCACGGCTTACGTCGAAACTAAAATCCTGAGGGTCGACACAAGTAATAATGTCTACGGATATGCCATTATCGGCTAGTTTTCCTGCGATGCGTGAGACGGCGATAATAAATAAATTGTCGTTATTATGTTTTATCCAATTGATATGTTCGTCAAGGGAAGGACCGCCTGCGATGATTAGGCAGGTTTTTCCGCTAAATCTATTCCGTAGTATTTTGGCTGGCGTTTGATTATCGGCAATATTTTCAAGCTGGGTTTGAAAAAAGATTTTTTGGTTAAAACCGATCCTATGGGTGAAATAATCATCCTGAATCTTGGTTTCAATGCGATTGAATAAGGCGCTATAGGCGTTTAAGTGTTGAGATGCTACGCCTAAGGATTGATGAATTTCGTATTCGCCTTTGATGAGATAGATTTTAAATTCATCATGTTCCATTAACTCAATAAAACTGGCTTCATTAACAATCCTGATTGCAGATTGTTTGTCTGCGGGGATATCGATAACCAATAAGGGCATAACTTCATCTAATTCAACAAAAAGAAATTTAGCACCGAGGGGGAGATCCTGCTCCAACACGTAATTGGCTAGCAGCCCTGAATCCATTCCAACCACAATATGCAGCTTATCTTGTTGAGAAAACGATTGTCTGAAGCGACGATTATATAAGGTTTTAGAGTCAATCCCCTCAAAGGTGTGGCGGTTAATACTAGGCAAGTAGTATTCGTTAAAGCGACTGATCGCAAAGTTATTCAAAATGTGGGCTTGTAGTTGCATGTTTTCCTCGAGTAGAGCGAACAACTGAGCGATTACACGGATGATACGCCAGCATAATGTCACTTCATTCATTGTCTGAGCAAGTGTTACTAGGACTTTGCAAAATATGTTCCAGCAAAAAATTGACACTAATAGGCTGGTACCTTGCTTGAGCTGTAAAGCATTTGTTTGCTAGGCATCTAGCAATAAGTATATAAAAAATTTATATTTTATCGATATTTGCCTATAATGAAGTGGCTTGTATGTATAACATTTCAGATCATTTTATTCCGACGAGGATTTTTGGCGTGGATCTTGTAGGAGTTGGAGAGTTGACGAAATGGCTCATCGTTGTCACAAGTAGCTAATCGAAGGTTTAAATCGTGAGTGGGGAACTCTATGTTTGATAATAAAACAATTTTGATTACGGGTGGCACGGGGTCATTTGGACAAAAATACACCAAAACCATTCTCGAACGGTATAAACCGAAGCGATTGATCATTTTTTCTCGAGATGAATTAAAGCAGTATGAGATGCAGCAAGTGTTTAACGCGCCATGTATGCGTTATTTTATCGGTGATGTGCGTGATGGTGATCGCCTAAAGCAAGCCTTTAAAGATGTGGATTTTGTTATCCATGCCGCAGCACTTAAACAGGTTCCCGCTGCCGAATACAACCCGATGGAATGCATAAAAACCAATATCCATGGGGCCGAAAATGTGATCCGGGCCGCCATCAGTAATAATGTTAAGAAGGTTATCGCCCTCTCAACAGACAAAGCCGCGAGTCCTATTAACCTATATGGTGCGACTAAGTTGGCCTCCGATAAGCTGTTTGTTGCCGCCAATAACGTGGTTGGAGATGGTAAAACCCGATTTGCTGCTGTTCGCTATGGTAATGTTGTGGGGTCACGTGGCTCAGTCGTGCCTTTCTTTAAACAACTCATTGCCAATGGCGCGACTTCGCTGCCCATTACCCATCCCGATATGACACGTTTTTGGATTACTCTTCAGGATGGTGTTGATTTTGTTTTAAAAAACTTCTCCCGTATGCAGGGCGGGGAGATCTTCGTACCTAAAATACCTTCCATACGCATCACTGATCTTGCTGCAGCCTATGGGCCGAGTTTGGAGCAGCAGATTGTAGGTATTCGTCCCGGGGAAAAAATGCATGAGGTCATGTGTCCAGGGGATGACTCACATCACACGATCGAATTTGATGATCACTTTGTCATCACGCCAAGTATTCGTTTTTTTGGGCGTGAAACAGATTTTTGTACCAATGCCTTAGGAGAGAAGGGGCAGGCTGTGTCGATGGGATTTGAATATAATTCTGGCACTAATCCACATTTTTTAACACAGGCTGAAATTCTTAAACTGGATACCGTTGCATGATCCCCTATGGCCGACAAGACATCAATCAGGCTGATGTTGATGCTGTGATTGAAGTGCTTAATTCTGATTATTTGACTCAAGGGCCTAAGGTTCCTGCATTTGAATCAGCAGTTGCTTCTTATTGTTCAGCTCGCTATGGCGTAGCAGTAAATAGCGCGACTTCTGCCTTGCATATTGCATGTCTCGCTCTTGGGGTTGGACCAAATGATATAGTATGGACTTCTCCAATTACCTTTGTCGCCTCGGCAAACTGCGCGCTTTACTGTGGAGCTGAGATTGATTTTGTCGATGTGGACCCTCTAACGGGTAATCTTTGTCCACATGCATTAGCAATGAAATTAGAACAAGCGGCTCGGATAGGGAAGCTCCCTAAAGTTGTTATCCCTGTACATTTATGTGGTCATAGTTGTGATATGGCAGCGATCGCTGCTCTTGCTGAACAATATAGCTTTAACATCATTGAAGATGCCTCGCATGGGATTGGCGGGAGCTATCATGGATACCCTTTGGGTAGTTGTCAATTCTCAGATATTACCGTTTTTAGCTTTCACCCCGTCAAAATTATCACCAGCGCCGAAGGCGGTATGGCCATGACAAACAGCTCAGAATTAGCTGAAAAAATGGCCCTTTACCGCAGCCACGGTATTACTAAAGCCCCCGATAAAATGTTAAGACCTGATGAAGGGGACTGGTATTACGAACAACACGCCTTGGGATTTAACTATAGGATGACGGAGTTACAGGCAGCACTTGGTTTGTCGCAAATCAGCAGGCTTAATGCCTTTGTTTTGAAACGCAATGAACTAGCCGCTATCTATCGTAAAGAACTCGTTGGTTTACCCTTAAGCTGTGTTGAGCCTTTATCAAATACTCAAAGTGCCAGACATTTACAAATCATCCGCCTAAATGACGCATCAAGAAGAAAGCAGCTATTCAACGATATGAGAGCTGCAAATGTACAAGTGCATGTTCATTATTTTCCCGTACATCTTCAACCCTTTTATTTACGAAGAGGCTTTAAGAAAGGAGGCTTTCCCAATGCTGAATCCTTTTATGGGCAAATCCTAACCCTACCATTATATCCAGGACTGGCAGAAGGGGATGTACAACGGATTTCATCCTTGTTTATGGAATTTATTGCATCTTAGGAGGCTCGATGAAGGTTGTGATCTTGGCTGGAGGTTTGGGGACTCGTTTAAGTGAAGAAACTGCCCTTCGGCCTAAACCAATGGTAGAGATTGGTGGCTTACCTCTGTTATGGCACATCATGAAAATTTATTCAGTGCATGGATTAAGTGATTTCATCATCCTTTGTGGTTACAAGGGGGAAGTGATTAAGCAGTATTTTAGTAATTATCATCTTTTTACCAGTGATGTGACTTTGGATTTTATGACTGGGGAGCGGTATCTTCATAACGCTTCCACTGTGCCTTGGAAAGTGACATTAGTAGATACAGGGCGTGACACTATGACTGGTGGCCGCCTTAAACGCATTGCTAAATTGCTCGATGGTGAAGACACTTTTTGTATGACTTACGGGGATGGCTTGTCGGATATTGATATCAGCTCTGTGATCCGATTTCATAAAGAGCATGGCCGGTTAGCTACCTTATCGGCTGTGGTTCCTCCCCCAAGGTTTGGTGGGCTTACGCTTGAGGGGAATCAAGTGATTCGTTTTGATGAAAAGCCAGCCAATGAAGGTGGGCGGATTAATGGTGGTTTTTTTGTCCTGTCGCCTAAGGTGCTGACTTTTATTGACGGTGATAATACCTCTTGGGAGCAAGAGCCACTGCAACAACTCGCCATGGCAGGGGAATTAATGGCATTTCGCCATGATGGATTCTGGCATCCGATTGATACATTAAGGGACAAACAACAAATGGAAAACTTGTGGCAAACGGATAAAGCGCCTTGGAAATGCTGGCTATGAAAGCAAGTGCGGATTTTTGGTCCGGTAAAAGGGTGTTTCTGACCGGACATACTGGTTTTAAGGGCAGTTGGATGAGCCTGATGTTAACGACACTTGGGGCGCAGGTTCGTGGGTTTTCTTTAGAGGTGATGCCAAAGCAATTATTTGATTTAGCCCAAATTGCCTCAGTGGTTGAGCATAGGATTGGTGACATAAATAATGCTGAGTTAATCAAAAAAGAGATCATGGAGTTTAAACCTGACGTAATTTTCCATCTTGCGGCGCAATCTTTGGTGGCTACGGGATATCAGGACCCCTTGAGCACCCTAGATACCAACATCATGGGGACGGCTAAATTACTCGATAGCCTTAAGGATTGGCCTTTACCTTTAGCTGTTATCGTCGTCAGTTCCGACAAGTGTTATCAGCCTTCCGATGGCAACTATAGTTTTATTGAGTCCGATCGTCTTGGTGGTTTTGATCCCTATTCCTGCTCCAAAGCTGGCTGTGAACTGGTGGTCAATGCTTATCGAGCTTCTTTTTTCGGCAACAGTCCCCAAATAGGTATTGCATCTGTAAGGGCGGGCAATGTGATTGGGGGGGGCGATTATGCTGTTAACCGTATTATTCCTGATACTATGGCTGCGATCGTTCGCCGTAAGCATGTCGCATTGCGTCATCCTGATGCTGTTCGCCCCTGGCAACATGTGCTAGACGCATTACACGGTTATCTACTGTTAGCTGAGGCGTTATATCAGCAGCCCCAGAAGTATGCTGAAGCGTGGAATTTTGGTCCCCTTGCAAAGGATATGTTGACTGTAGGCGAGTTAGTGCAACGTTGTTACCAACACATGGGCATGCAATATTGTTTTGAATCGCAATTTAGTCAATTTAAGGAAACGGAAATTCTACTATTGGACAGCACAAAGGCACGCGAGTCATTACAATGGCAACCCCATTGGAGCCTGAACCAGACAATTGAAAAGATCCTTGAATGGTATCTAGGTGTAGCGGATGGTGCAGATGTTAGGCTACTCACTCAAGCGCAAATTCACCATTATATGAATTCATCTTTATCTGAAACAGGAGCTTGCCTTTGACGAACCAAGCTGCATTGAGGGAGCAGATTTTAACCCTTACCCGGCAATATACTGATAAGCAAGTAAAGAAGTTGTTTATCGCAGGAGAGAGCTATATACCTGTTTCGGGTAAGTTGATTGATAGTAATGATATCAGCATGTTAGTTGATGCTTGCTTAGATGGTTGGTTGACCACAGGACGTTACAATAAAGCTTTTGAACAGCGGTTGGGGCAATGGCTGGGGGTTGAACACGTATTGACAACAGTCTCAGGCTCTGCTGCAAATTTATTAGCTTTCACTGCATTGACATCCCCCAAATTGCAGGAAAAAGCTATACGTGCCGGCGATGAGGTTATTACTGTCGCTGCCGGATTTCCTACGACGGTTAATCCGATAATTCAAAACCAAGCGATTCCTGTCTTTGTGGATGTCAATCCCCACACTTTGAACATTGATGTAAGTTTACTTGAGCAAGCTTTAAGTGAGCGGACGCGGGCGGTCATGATTGCGCATACTTTAGGTAACCCTTTCGATCTTGCAGCAGTGAGATCGTTTTGCGATCAGCATGGGTTGTGGTTAATCGAGGACTGTTGTGATGCCCTTGGCAGCACATATCAAGGGTCGCATGTAGGGAGTTTTGGTGATGTCGCAACTTTAAGTTTTTACCCCGCTCACCATATCACTACAGGGGAGGGCGGTGCAGTGTTTACCCGCTCCAAAAAGTTGGCAAAAATTGTCGAATCCTTTCGTGATTGGGGGCGTGATTGTTATTGTAAGCCTGGGGAGGATAATACTTGCAAACGTCGCTTCGACCATCAACTCGGTGAGCTTCCCCAAGGTTATGACCACAAGTACATTTACAGCCATATTGGTTATAACCTAAAAATCACCGATATGCAGGCGGCTTGTGGTCTATCACAAATGGATAAATTAGCTTCATTTTGTGAGAAACGTCGCCATAATTTCAACTATTTAGCATCTAAACTAAGTCATGTTGATGGGCTTGAAATTGCACAAGCTACACAGGGAAGTAATCCAAGTTGGTTTGGTATACCGCTGACCTTGTCTGGCTCCCTTGCAGGGAGAAGAACTTTACTACTGCGAGAGTTAGAACAGGCAAAAATTGGAACACGATTACTCTTTGCAGGGAACTTGACCAAGCAACCTTATTTTAAAGGGGTTAATTATCGCATTGCTACTAGGTTAATCCATACCGACAATGTGATGTTTAATACCTTCTGGTTAGGAGTGCATCCCAGTTTAGATACAGCAATGCTCGACTATATGGCTGATACGTTAGTGTCATTATGCCGGAGGTTAAGTGACTAAGAGTATGGTGATAACAGGTGCTTCGGGGTTTCTTGGGCAGACGTTACGAAAGAGCGCATTGTTAGAAGGTTGGCAGATTTTATGTATTAATCGTCACGCGATAGATGGGGCTCTTGCATTTGATGACCCTCGGCTTGAATCTCACCTGACGATGTTTGCCCCTAAAGTGATCGTTCACCTTGCGGCCAGTTATGGTGAGGAGGCTAAAGGAGAAGGCTTGCAGGCGAATTTATTATTGCCCCTTCGTTTGCTGAAATGGGCATCGACACAGGCGAATATTCGCTTTATCGCAGCAGGTAGTTTTTGGCAATTTGGGGATATTGAAACCCCTGGCCCAGTGGATATGTATAGTGCATCTAAACAAAGTCTTGCGGTCTTTTTGGATTATTATCGTCGCTGTGAAAGGCTTGATTGTTATCATTTGATATTGTCATCTAGCTATGGCCCTAATGATCCTAGGGGAAAGTTAGTTGATTACTTTGTCAATGCAGCCAAGACTAAACGGTCAGTCAATCTTGGACATCAAGATAAACACTTTGCGTTAACTGATGTGCGGGATGTAGCTAGCGCTATTATGTTGTTGTCCTCTTATTCAGCTCCACTACCCTTGTTAACATATCGAGTCAGGACTGAACAATTATGGACCTTCGAACGTTTAAGTCGCTTGTTTGAAAAGTTGGGGTATACGCTAAACGTTAGATACAGCCCGCTCAATAATGGCATTATGGAGATTATACATCCTAACGATGAGCATATACCGACACTACCGGATTGGTCGGCAAGCTACTGTC
Source organism: Shewanella sp. POL2 (assembly GCF_000282755.1). NCBI lineage: Bacteria > Pseudomonadati > Pseudomonadota > Gammaproteobacteria > Alteromonadales > Shewanellaceae > Shewanella > Shewanella sp. POL2. The sequence continues at coordinate 89,302 of NZ_AKZL01000001.1, read as the reverse complement.
TAGAGGATTATTTGAGAGCTAGATTGGCCAGTTCTATTATTTCTGAGCCCCATGGTAATGGATAAGGAGCTGTCATCGGCATGGGTTTTGTTGACCTTAGACTAGTGAGTTTATTCGTGAGTAACGTCACTTGTTTTTGATAATGTAAATAAGCTTGTTCTAACTGACGAGATTTCATTATTTCAGCATAGCGATGGGCCAGTTTTACATCATTATTTAACGCCCCCCATAGTACGTCGGGATCAGTCACTTTATTTTTGTTGATAAAGTCCTGTTTCATCGCGATGACTTCCTTAAGAGCACTCAGGTTTTCAATACATCGATGAGTTTCGTTGGCCTCGTGTTGTCGGTATAGCATTAAAGGCTCTTTGATATATATGATCTTAGATGCCCGTGCACTTAAGCCTAGCCATGCATGCCAGTCAGTGCAGAAGACTTTTGTTTCGTCAAATCCACCGAGTTGTTCCAGTGCTTTGCGACGAAACAAGCATGCAGAGAGAGGGAAATTGTTTCCCTTCAGAAAAATTTTGCTTTGCTCTTCACCTAGAATTATCGCGCTGTTCCTATAGAAGGGGCATTTACTGACTCGGCCTTGGGGCGTGAGAAAATCGTATTCAAAGAATATCGCGTCGGCTTCGGTTGATTTGATCACTGCTTTTAAGGTGTCCAGTGACTGGGGTAATAATATATCGTCGGAGGATAACACCAATACCCAATTAGCCTTGGCTGCTTGGATCACTCTGTTCCAGTGGCTGGACATTGGCAGCGTGTGGGGTTGCTCAAGTACCCGGAGATTTGGGTGGCTGCGCCATGGAGCAATAATACTGAGGCTGTTATCGGTGGACGCATTATCGGAAATCAGTACTTCAACGTCATCCAAATTTGCAGTGACGTTTTTTGATAATACCGAGGTTAAGGTTTCCCCTAATACCGCACCATGGTTGTAGTTAGGGATGCAAACACTCAAGATTGGCATCATAGTATTTGCGTCCCAATTAGACGATGGGAGGTGGCATAAACAGGGGCGCACCATTCGCGGTCATAGGAGGAGTAACGCACGCCTTTCTCTTGGTTTATTTGGTTGATGTGAGCTCTGATTTGCGAACCATATTCAAAAGCTTTATTGATGAATTCCGCCGAATAATTGGGGAGGTTGACCATCGAACCATAGCTTCCATCATAGTCAGAGGAGGTGGCAATAAGCCAATCTTCCGCTTTTGCTTTATCAAAAAAAGGTGTCCCCTGAAGTGGGGTATTGATGGAGAGAGAAAATTCCTGAATGTATCCCTCGGCATGCAATTTTTTAATCGTATTGAGCGACTCAATGTCTGAATCGTAATTGGCCCCAACGGTTCCGACTGACATTGTGCCGTATATTTTAATTCCTAGTTCGCGGCAATCGTGCAGTACATCAAGTAGACGTTGGTAGTTGCTCTTCGAACGGTACTTAGAAATATGCTGCATTACTGATTCATCTAAACTCTCAAGCCCAATGCGGATTTTATAATATCCGGCCTGCTTCATCAGTGTGAGTGTCACGGTATCAAGAGTGTCGTAGTTGCCCATGCAGTTGAATTTAAGTTCTTTATTCAGGCCTTCATCGATCAATCTTTGGCACAGGGCTCGTAGATAATTGCGGTTAATGGTGTGGGCTTCTTCATTGAAGAAGATACCCTCTAAATCGGGTATGGTCTTTTGGAGATAGCGAATTTCAGCAATGACTTTATCTAAATCCCTCACCCTGTGGTTAGGTTTGGCATAGTAGACATTTGCCACCACACAAAAATTGCACATTACCGGGCAGCCACGGGTGACCCACATTTCAACTTCGTTATATTCTGAGCCATAAAGACGGCAGTAATTACGTCGTTTGAGATCGATATCATCTGGCAAGGGTAATGTATTAATATCAACTAAATTCGGCTGTTTATTGGGATATATCCCAGGAGAATGAACATTTAAACCGCTTTGGATAAAGTGAGTGATGGAATGCTCAAATTCACCTGTAGCAATATAATCTACGCCTTGCAGCAAACAGTCTTCAGGGGTCGCAGTCGGCTGCGGACCGCAGGCAAGAATTTTAAGTTGCGGCAAGTGTTGCTTAAGCATCTTAAATATGGCCAATTGTTTGCGGTAAATAATAGAGTCAATTTCCACAATCAATAAATCTGGTGCGAGTTGGGTGACGATATTGCGATATTCATCACTGTCGACTCCGTAATAGTTCATATCTATCATACGGACCCGATGCTCCGTATCGCGTTTTAGCATGGCGGTGAGATAAGATAAATTAAACGGATAAAAGGTCGTGACTTTAAATTTGCCTGAGCTACCACTCCAACGGCTTGGAAAATAATCGATTTGATCGCCTAGCTCTGTTCTACCTACGGGGGTGGTAACTAAGATAAACATACATTGTTCCTCAGTGACGGTTTGCGGTCGTAAGCAACTCACTCACGATAGAAAGTAATTTTGACATCCCCTTTATATCGGCAAAAACTGTTCCAGCTTTATTTATAAGTTGATTCCGAACTTCAGGCTGGTTTTGTAAAATCATTAATTGAGATACGGCCTCGGGTAAAGTATTGCTTATTTGGCAACATTGATATGCTGCCAGTGCGTCCAATTCGGCATTTTCACACAGGTGTTTGACCGGTAACAGGATAGTGGCTGCCCGTGCGGCGATAGATTCAAATAAGGATAAGCCGTAACAGCTTAATATTATTGTTGATTCGGCCTGTAATTGTGGCAGGTTGCTCGGATTATGGAGAACCTTGATCTTGGAGTCACTTTTGATCTCAGGCGCCTTTGCTAACGGGCCTCTTATCCAAAGGTAATCCCAGTGAGGGTTGATCGTATCTTCCAGTAAATTGGGTAGATATCGACCGTAATCCAGCGCATCTGTGCCGCCCGTTAAAATCATTACTTGCGGTTTTTTAGGGAGCAATGTGATTGGACTAAAGAGATAATTCTGCCAACCATAACTGATATTGGGATGTTTAATACTGCAATAAAAACTCGGAATAAATAGCTTATCGACACTTTCTACAAGCGCAGTTAGCTTATCGAGTGCTAGTAATGCACGGCCTTGCAATTTGGCATGGTGGCAGGCATTTTCAAGGGCTAGCGTATCAATAAAATCGGGATGGAAATCCAATATCAACAGAGGATTATTGTCCTGCTTAATGCAATTAAAGAGTTCAACTTCACCATCAAACCATTGCACTTTAGTGTGTAGCCAAGGGAGTTCATATGGGGAGCCAATAACATGTAATTTGGTGCCTAAACCTAATTGTTCCTGCAGTGCCTCGGCAATTAGGGCACAGCGTTTGAGGTGTCCCATACCGATGACACTATCAACGTGGCAATAAAGGCTTACCTTAGGATACTGTTTATCGGCGGCTTTTTGCTGCACATGGGTATTTATTGCGGCTAATGCAGGGTCATCAAGCAGTTGTTGCTGTACCCATTGAAGGCTTACAATCGACTCCGCACCATGGTGGACATACCAACGAAGGTACACCTCTGCCATAAAGCGAAAATCGGCAGGGGTATCCACGGAAATCCGGTGCTTTATCCGTGAATAATCCGCACTATCGTCAATAGAGAGATAATCAAGTACAGGGGTGAGTTTATCTGCATAACCTACGTGTTCCCGAGACATGTCGCATTGACTGGCTGTCATCAGTTTTTTCCATCCCCTTTGGCTGTAAAATGCCATTCCCTCATGAATTGAGCTTACATTGTCACGGAGCTTAATACTGTCCTTGTTTGATGCCATTAGTGCCGTTAAGGCGTGATCGATAAAATTGGGGTCTATAAGTGGGCAATCACCACAGATATACACGATATAATCAGGTTGTTGTCGCTGGATGATCCTATCAAGCCTGCCCATCAGATCATTAACATTACCTTCAAAGGGGACACAGGTTAGCTGGTTTTCTTGTGCCCAATTGATTAGGGGTTGGTTGAACTCATCTGCAGTTGTGGCAAGTTCTATTGCGCTAATTGTGCTACACGTCTTTAGGCGCCTTAAAATATGGCCAATAATAGGAAGAGTATTACCTGCGGCATCACAAGCAAGTGGTAGCAAATGTTTACCAGCTAAGCGACTAGAGTTAAGGCGTGCGCCAATGATGGCGAGTATTTTGGTCATAGATTAATACTCTCAGGGGTAATGCAGAGATTGAAATCGAGTAAATTGCCACCTTCCTTGAGTGTCTCATCGGCTTCTGCTAACGAAAACCATAATCGATTAAGGTATTTATCATCTATTTTTTTACTCGAAATCATGGGGAGTGCAGCACAATTGGCGGGATCCCAAGTTAATCGCACGCCACATTGGCCGCTGCCAAACCGAATTTGGCCAGCAGTAGCACCAATGGCGCTATTTGCGGAAACAATTGAAGAAACAGGAGAACCTTGGTCCATATCCTCTTGTATTTGAAAAAACTCTTCCTGTTCACCACCGAGATTGGTCTGGTACCAGGCTCTGTTATCACAGCCGAGTAAAGTCAGATAACTGAGTCGGATTGAGGCTTCAGGGCGCTGCTTGTCCTCAAAGAAAAGGCCTGTATGCAAAGATTCATGCTCGATACGGTACCATTTAATGATGGCGCCACTTTTTAATGATTGACGGCAATAAATCACTAAATTGCCCTCTGCGCAGCCCAATTCATAATTCACCCGATTGAGATCGGTGACACGATCACGTGCACGAAATCGTTCCATTAACAAATGATTCGAGTAGAAATCAGCACCATAACTAATATGGTCGAAGAAACCATGGGATAAGGTACCTAGGACGGGTTCAAAGGCGTGGGACTTAAAGGCTAATTTATCAATAGCCAATCCACGGTTACCATTTAGGCTCAGGTGTACTTTAGGGGTACGAATATGCAAACGACGTCTTTGTGTATCGTACTCAATCTGAATATCTTCTTGTGCTTCCCAAGGCGCAAATACTGGCGCATTAGCAGGATTAGCAACCAAGTTAAGTTGCTGATAGCGTTTTGCGGTGATATGGGTACGCAGATCGCTTGCCCACATACGGCATAAGTTTCGCCAGTCTTGCTCTGTTGCATGTGGATTATGTGCGAGTGTGGTGAATAGTTGATAGCATAGACTGTTGAGTAGGAGGTCATTACGACCACTTAATCCCCAGCGGCTAACATTATATTTAGCTTGTTTTTTGACTGAAACCGGATGCTCTGCATTGGTGATTTCCACCGCATTTGATTCTTGCCAAAACTTAAGAATGTGTTGAGGCAACTGCCAACAATAGTTGTCCATCCCCGCAAGAGTGTTAAAGAGGGTGGAAATCCGCTGCCATTCTCCTTCAACGTGATCCGCCTCAGTTTGATAGCGCCCGGGACGAAAGTCGAACACTTCGGCATCACTGCCATAAACTGGAAAGGCCAACATACCAGGTTTGAAGATTTTAACGAGATAGTGCAGATAATCTTCTAGTGTTAATTCACCATGAACATAACGCTGGAACTTTTGAAAAGCGATTGCGTGGTTCCAAATCACCTTAATTGTTCTACCACTTGCGGCTTGTAAACTCTGTGGCCTATCTAACAGTGTGTTGGACCAGTTTGGATTATGGGAGTAGGGATTATCCCATTCCACCACTACAGCTTCAAAACCTTGATCGATATAAACATCTAAGAGCCCTGCTGAAACGGCTTGCTCATTGATATAGGCAATTTGAGGACGCACCCCAAGCAAGGTGTGATAGGTATCCTGCCCAAGACGGAGGTTAGCCTGATTGACTTTTGCAGGAACCAAAGGCCCAATAATTTGGCTATCACCGCTGGCGATAAGTTCGCACATTCCTTGTTGGAGCAATAGTTTGAATTCCTGTACCCATAGAGGGTCAACCTGTTGAACTGCTTCTAAGGTATAGGCCGTCATTTCAATTCCAACAGGAATACCTTTTTGCGCTATCTGTAGGAGTGGCCAATAGCATTTGCGAATGACAGCGGCATGTTGTTCATTTTCAATGGAGGAAAAGGCCAGATTGAGATGAAATACCGTGTAGAGGGCAGTAGTCATACAGGTTCATCCTCATATTCGATATGGATCAACGCCAGCGCAGCTTCTGCTCTAGCTATTGCATCGGTTTTGTTATCGGCACTCGCAATAGTAAATCCCGCTCTTTGCGTATGATTAACAAGCGGATAAATTACGCTTCCAGGCGCGATAAATAGCGTTAACATTTCTACGCCAATGGCTTGATTTGCTTGCGATACTCCATAAATATGACGTACTCTGCCTGGTGCTAAATCAAGGTAGCGAATAGCGACCGCCCGCTGATATTTAGCTGTAACTTCCTCTGTGGTTAAGGGCTCGCCAAGGGCGAGTTTGATAGCCTTTTCGATAAAGTTAACGCCAGTCGCAAGGGGGATTTGCGTGGTCGAAAAGAATCCGCCTGAGAGTCTCCCTGCAATTTCAATCACTTTAGCGCCTTGAGCCGTATAGACCATATCTCCCTTGGCTACGCCTTGGTTGATCCCAAGTGCCGCTGCTGCTCGTTCAACAGTGGCAATAACCTCAGCTTTGATGTTTGCACTAACACCCGTAGGAGCATCGCCGCCATTTTCAATGATAAAAGGCTTCGTTCGAGGGAGCCACTCATAGTTACGGTCGGCAAAACCGAGGGTATAGTAGCGTCCACGATCGACCAAGGTTTCTGTACTGAACTGTGGACCTTCGAGATATTCTTCCAGCATGACCCTTGAGGTTGGGGATTCTCTGGCAGCCAATTCCCATGCACTATCCAGCTCTGAGGCCATCTCTATCAGTTGCACCCCGCGTGCGCCACGGCTATCAACGGGTTTAATAATCAGTGGAAAGCCAATCTGATTGGCTTGACTAAGTAAAATTGATTTATCAGATACATCCGCAAAGCGTGGAATAGGAATACCTTCTGCTTGCAGCCTCTTTTTCATTGCTAATTTATCAGAAACCCAAAAAGCTGACTCAAGTGACAGGCCTGGCAACCCCAAGTCATTACTGACGATAGCTACACTTAAAGGTACATCGGCACACATGGCGATCGCACCATCAATATTTACGCCCTGTGTTTGGAGTTTTTTGACTTCTGCTAAGATGGCTTGACCATCGTAGGTACTGGCAATAATTGGCCAATCTGCCATGGTAAGTCCTGGGGCGGAGGGGTTGCCATCAGCAATAACAAGTTTAAGTCCCATTTCCTTGGCAATGCGGATACCTTCACAGGCTTCTACGCCTGCACCCACAATCAGTAAATTCTTTGTCATTAATGAGTCCGAGTATCGTCAACATTGTGAAGTCTTAAGGTGAGAATACCTTTATCTCTTAGCCATTTGAGCGCATCAAAAATTTCTTTCTCACTGGCGTAGGATGAGATGAGGACACAATCTCCATCCTGCCAATCGATTGTATCTGGTGCTTGGCAAATCCACTCACCTTGCCTTAATCCCCACTTTAGTTTGGAGGTATCAGTCAGTCCCGTTATAACGCATTCGTCGATAAGATTCGTGTTGGCAACAATTTGGCATGTATGGATACCTGCACCCCAAAGGAAGATTCGCTTACTTTGCTTAAGTGCTGGTAATATTGCATTTAAACAACCTTGCCAGTACGCCACTTCTTTTGCGCGGTAATCAGACAAAATAGCCCTATTCCGGCAGATATTGGGTTGTGCATCATCACAGTGGTCTTGTGCTTTGGTACTTGCTAGCACGCCAATAATAGGCGAAAGGTTACTGTTGTAGTGCTCGACTAGAGATACAACTGAATAACCCGCTTCGCTCAGACTGCGAACCAAATTATCCCGAGTGTAGTAATTAATGTGTTCGAAAGAGAAAAATCCAGGGCATAGACTGGCAGGTTTAGCCATGAGTGGCACTTCGACATAAATAAACCCCTCTGCCATGTTCTGTTGCAGGTTATGGCATTTTTTTAGGGTGTCTTGGGGACGATAAAGATGCTCCAGCACATGGGTCAAAATAATTAGCTCAAATTGTTCGTCAGTGTCAAAATCTTCTGCGCTGCCGAGGATACAATCGATTTGATATAACCTTTTTGCAAGTTCAACTGACGCTGTACCTGGCTCAACGCCTAGGACTCTGCTAATTCCTGCCTCGCGAAAACGCGATAAGGTATAACCGTCAGAGCTACCAATTTGCAGTGCTGAGTTGGGAAGGAAACCTATGCCTCTACGAATAAAACGAATTTGCTCATCAAGGTCTCTAATCTTGGCTTCAGTTGGTTTCTCTTGTCTTCCTGGATTAGTGTAAACCGCCATCGAGCTATAAAACGTCATCATTTCATCGAAACTAACCGATGGACTTTGACAAACAGATCCACATTCAGGGCATACAGAAAAACCAATTTCCCTTGGTGCGAGGCCTGGAAGAGCCCAAGTTGTTGAAAAAACAACTTCAGTTTTTGATTGACAAAGAAAGCAATTTCTTATCATTAGAGCATCCTTATCCGAAGTACATTCCGCCATTGGCATTTATGGTTTGTCCACTGAGATAATCACTATCTTGGGAGGCGAGAAAGAGGGCGATTGAGGCTATATCTTCAACTTTGCCAAGACGTCCAACTGGAATTGCCGCTGCTTTTTGTTTGCCTGTCTCGGTATTCAATTCATGCTCAGTCATTTCTGTTGCAACTAAACCTATAGCAATCGTGTTGGCTCTTATCCCATCTCGCGAATAGATTTTTGCAATTGATTGGCTTAGGTTAATAAGCCCTGCCTTGGCTGCGGCATAGTGAACTTGGTTATAGCCTCCCCACTGACCTCCAATGGAGCCAATGTTGATGATTCTGCCAAAGCCATGCTGTTGCATTGCAGGAATACACGTTTGTGCGAGCAAGAATGGACCGCGCAGATTAGTGTTCAGCATAGTGGTAAAATCATCGGCAGTAATGTCGCTAAAGGGCTTTTCCTGGGCTATGGCGCCATTATTAATCAGTACATCAATACTTCGATTAAAATATTTTTCGACCTCAGTAATACATTGTTTAATACTCTCAGGTTTTGATTGATCTAATGCAAAAGCGGCTACCTTATCCCCTAAGATGTTAGCTAATGACACGGCTTTATCTTGGTGATTAAGGTAAGTTATAGCGACCCAATATCCCGCCTCCGCAAAGGCTTTGGCGATACCGGCACCAATTCCTCTGCTTCCACCTGTGATCAAAACGAGTTTAGACATTTGATGGATCCCTTGGATTACCTTGCATGTCAAAGTAAGGCCACATTTTATCTGTTGTTTGACCCCCTAATAGCATTGGGAGGACATCATGCTGTGTGGCAATTTCGATATGAAGCAGAATGGATTCATCGGTCTCAATAAATTCAGCCAATGTTTGTTCTAGTTTAGCGCTATCACGACAATGCAATGCTTTAATGCCGTAACCTTGAGCTATTAAGGCAAAATTAGGCGATTGTTTGTTACCGCAAGCAGTATCGGTTTCCCAATTCATTAATTGGAATTGAGATACTAAGCCTAGTCTGTGGTTATCCAGAACCAGTATTTTGATCTTAAGGCCTAACTCCTTGAGCACGCCCAGTTCTTGGATATTCATTTGGAATGAACCGTCACCCGCGATACACAAAATGGTGGACTCTGGTGAGTGGATTGCGGCACCTATCGCTGTCGGGAGATCATAGCCCATGGTGCCATGGCCTGCCGAGGTAAAAAGCTGGCGATGGGGGAGGGCAAATCTAAAGTGCCTTGCAACCCAATGTTGATGTGCGCCAACACCTGTGGTGACGATAGTGTTCTCTGGTAAAGAGTTGCTTAGTTTTTCTAGCAAGAGTTTAGGTGCAATTCCTGGATAATCTGGGTAGGGCCAAGCTAATTGCGCTTTCCACTGCGAAATGGTGTTATGCCATGATGATAGATTAGGTGGTGATAATTGAGCAAATTTGGGGTGTAAGGCATCAAAAAATTGCTCAAGTTCAGCTTGAACAGCCTTATGGTGAGCGATACGACTATCAGTTAATTCTCCAATATCTAAATCGACTCTAAAAATTTTCGCATTGGAGGCAAAGGCTGTTTTCAGTGTGCCAGTTTGGCGAACATCTAATCTGGAACCTAATACCAGTAATAAATCACACTCAGCAATGGCTTTACCTGCTAATTGGCTACCTGTATGGCCATGAAACCCTAAAGACCCAGAATCATCGGAGTCCAAAACTCCAACGCCTAGCAAGCTATGGCTCACTGGCGCAGGCCAGTAGTTTCTTAAGGTACGGATTGCATCCACTAATGCGGGTGATGTCATACCATTACCGCAAATAATCACTGGTTTTTGCGAATGTTCAATGGCATTGATTAGTTCATCTATAAAAGTGCCTAGCTCAGTGTTATTGACTGGATAAGCAACCATTTCGGGAACTTTGATGGATTCAGTTGCTGCACTGCGTTGAACGTCCATTGGTAAATCAATCGAAACCGGGCCTTTTCTGCCTTCTAAAGCCAGTTGCCATGCAATAGGAAGAATAGCGTATAGTTCTTCACTGTTTTTAGGTTGGAATTGTCCCTTAGTGATAGGTTTCATCAATGATGGGGTATCAACTTCTTGGAACCCAGATTGCCTTACTCGTTTTTGGCCTGTGAGGTCGCCAGTACCCACTTGGCCCGTAAATACTAACATCGGAATACCATCAAAATAGGCATCGGCGACGGGCGTTAATACGTTGGTTACACCTGGGCCTGATGTTACTGCCACTATACCTGGTAATTGGGTTAGTTTGCCTTGAGCCAGTGCAGCATAACCGGCACCTTGCTCATTTCGTGAAGTGTAAACGGTTACTCCGAAACGTTTGCAAGCATCTAATAAAGGAGCGATGGTTCCACCGGGATAATTGTGAAATGCTTTAATCCCTTGGTGGGCTAAAAATTCAATAATAGCATCTGCCACTACTGTAATTGGGGACATACTCATTATTCTGATACTCCAAACTTTTCTCTTTGAGACTTCATTGGGCGTAATCCATCTTGCGGATCGGCTCGCCATTCTCTATCTGAGGCTTCGCTGGCAACAAATTGCTTTACTGGGTTTCCATCAATGACAGTTGCAAGTTTGACTCCCTGAATTACCGTTGCAATTTGTTGTGGTAACCAGCAATGACCAGCAGCGTATTCATCGCCTGTTTCATCTAAATCTAAATGGAACTCGACAACATCGGCTTCCCATCTGTGTACGGCCCGATTAATGACAGCACTGGAAACAGTATGATCAGACCATCCAACTTTAACTTGGTAACGATTTCTAAAACTACCTAAAACGGCTAAGTTACATTCACGTTCTGGGGTTGGATATGCAGAAACACAGTGCAGTAAGGTAATGTCACTGGCACCATTTTCTTTCAAGGTTTTTAACGCGTGATCGATTTCTTCTATCGTGGCCATGCCCGCTGAAATCACAACTGGTTTTCCTGTTTTCGCGCAGGCCGCGAGTAGGTCGTCCCAAAGTAATTCATAGGATGCGATCTTGTAGAAATCCACAAAGGGTTCAAGCTCTGCTACCGCGTCGAGATAAAACGGGGTACAAGAAAACTGAATACCGTATTCATCGCAGGATTGCTTGAGTTGGGGTAGAAAACTGACGGGCAACTCCCATTGTTTACGTTTACGATGCATTTCACTCTTAGACAGAATCTCAGGTGCAAACAGTTCTTCAATTTTAAACAGTTGAAACTTAACGGCATCGCAACCTATGTCAGCAGCTGTTTTGATAAATTCTATGCAACGCTGTAAGTCTCTATGATGGTTACTAGAAACTTCGGCGATGAATAGGGGGGAATGATTAGTCATAGTGGCTCACACAATGGTGTTGATAACGTATTAACGGCAAATGACAGGGAAGCTTTATGTTAGTTTAGCTACTGACAATGGCAATGAGCTCATACTCTAAGTAATCAGCCAGACTAAGCCAATCGTGTTGTTCCTGAGCTTGTAACATTGGTGCCAGCATTTGCTGAAACGAGGGTAATTGCATCAGCTCGGGGTGATGTTTCTCAATTGAATCGAGGCATAAACGAAATTCCACTGAGGCCTGAGCTTCCTTGCCTAAACGGAAGGAGTGGGCCGCTTGGCAAAGCATGTCTTCAAGGGACTGTTTTGGTGAAGGTTTTGGCGAATTATGTGGTTTAGACGACATTAAATCAGCTCCTTATATTGCGAACCGCGGATCTTCGCGCCCGATAAACTGGCTTGGTAAAACTTCACCTGTGGATGTTTAGCAATATAGCGTTCTAAATGTCGTAAATAAGCGCGAAGATTTAGATCAGTTGCAATCCGTTGACCTTTACCATTAATCAACCAATGTTTTGCTTCTCTCACCTTTTGTATCACAGCTTCAACCCATATTTTTTCAGATTTGTCCTTGCTTTCAAATGGATAATCATTCCAAAAAGCATGACTTTTATTATTGCAGTAACAAAAGTCACAGCCTAATAGCGTGATTTCTTTAGCATGTAACTTAACGGCTAAATCAATTGCTGGGTGAATCACACTGCCATTTGTAAACAGTCTCAGCTTGGGGTTCAGCTGGGCCATGCTGTCGTAAATTTTACTCGTGCCATAAGCCACAAATCTTGGCCCTAGCCAATGGGCTAATACTTCGGGGGCTACCCGAGGAAAATACACAAGATTGATTTCTTGGGTTTCTGACAAAGGCAAATGATAGGAGGAAATTAAACCGTCAATACAGACGACAATATCAGGCTTAATCTGATGATGAAGTAATCCACGCAAAGCCGTATCCGCAGCAATCAATAAGGGTCTCGATGGGCTTAAACTCAACTGCTTAAGATAAGCATAATGTTCTTCTAAAGATGGGCCAGAACCTATGACGATTGCTTTGTATGGATTGTAGCTTTTCGTTAAATGGGCAGCATCGGGATCATTAGTAATAAACACCTGATTATCGGCAAAGCGCTTAAGGATCTCAGGATCATCAATTTGATGGTGTCGATTGGTGAAATCACGATTAAGCTCCATCACCAAGAGATCCCTCAGTGTGGCATTGTCATCACTGACGAGATTAAGATCTGGGGTAATGGCAACATTCGGAAATTGCAGCGTGGCACTGGGCATCGCATTTAATAGCACATTCGGATGACAGAGCCATTCCCTCTGATCGGTGTAACAAAGCAGTAATGCGAATACGGCTAAGTTTAAAATGCAAACTTCGATTTTTTGATATTGCGGGTTATCCGTTAGTAGACTCGGCACATCGCCCATTCCTACCCCATAAACCGTGACTTGCTGAACATTTGAGGGAAGGGTACTAATAAACAGCTGTGCTTCAGCGATGCGGTCATGGCGACTGCTGAGCTGAATGCCATTAACACTGATAGTTTGGTTTTGGCCTTGGACTAAGTGTGCATCAAGATGGTCAATTGATTGGCTTTTTATCGCAGCAGCCACAATTGGCCAGCGTTTAGCAATAATACTCAGATTAGTGGCAAATAGTTCAGTCATTCCGTTTCCTCGGAAGCTTTCGTGTTGATATTACCGACATCACTATCTGGTCTCTCCACAGGGACTCGAACCCCGATCGGCCGCTTAGGAGGCGGCTGCTCTATCCTGTTGAGCTATGAAGAGACGCTGGTGATTATACTGGTTTTATCTTTGATTAAAAGGCTTATGATTTAGTTGCTTAAATCTTAAGCGCGATGTCGTTTATCTGTACATTGTAAACCGCATTTTGGTCAACGAGTACGGCTGTTGCACTTTCTTCACTGACTTGTTCAATTTGTACTGTTGCTCGGCTTTTGGTAGCAATGGCACGCATTTCATTGAGTCTATCTGGTAAATTGCGTTGTAACACCACTTGGAACTTATCGCCAACTCTAATGCCATGTTTTCGGCCTAGGTTGAGGATAATCCTGTCTCCTTGACGACTGACAACCTGCCCAAGTAGTGGTCTACAGTTGAGCGTGTTATCAATATCGCGAGTCGCTTCTTGCAGCAGTTGGCTGATATTTTTGCCGTAGGATGAACGCCAAAATCTATCACTATTGGGGGCAACAATGGCTTGTTCCTCAAATTCCCACCGAGCCGATGTGCTGTAGGTTTTGTTCCATACTTCTTCACCGCTAATGCCGTGATAAAGGCTAAGCTTTAATTGGAACTGCCTTTGTGGCGCTTCATCCCACCATCCCATAAAGGTGGCTTGTACTGGCTCAGTTGAAATATCAATAATTTGCGGTAATAAAATGTATTGGCTATCGGTAATTTCACTCAGCCAACTCGGAAGTCTATAGCCGCGGATATCGACCAGTTCTTGTGCGATATCGAGCCTTTCTTTGGCATGGATATGGCTGTATCCAGTTGATGAGTAGCCATCAATACTATTACCCAGTTTCTCGGAGATGACTTCTTCAAATCCCGATAATTGTCCGTAGCGTAACTGTGCTCGATCTTTTATTTGGGCTTGGGGAATAAGGATCGCGGCTTTTAATTGGCCCGTTGGGCATTGTTGTGTTGGGTCATCATTCAGATCGAGCCTGAGCGACACATAAATTTTATTCCCTTGAATGCGTTCACTCACTAACTGAATACTAATCGCATGAGCGTTACGATTAATGGCGAAGCTGTCTTGCGTGAGATTGCCGTTGGTGGTTTGTTGTTCACTGGATATTTGGATCCCGGTGCTGAGGGTGGCATAGCTAACCGCTTGATTGATGGCTTCTTCCCGCGCTTGGGCGATGTTGCCATTAGTGATGATTGCTTCACCACTGGCCTCGACCCATTCGGCGTTTGTCTGTGCAGCAAATAGCAGTAGGCTGCTGATTATGAGCAAGTTCTTTCTTAGTATGTTCATCAATAAGCCCTTAACTAAAATTGCTGGGATGAGTCAGTTTACTGGCAGTACTTTATTGCTCTAAGCAAATTGTATGCCTGATTTATCGTGGTCTAGGGATAAAGTTATCAATGGATTTGTCGATAATCTGAAGAGTTCATTAAGCGCAATATTTTGACTTGGTCTAATATTTGCTTGATTTACGCCAAAGGCCGCGACTTCATGTGAGTCGCATTGATTTAGACGATGAGGTTATTCCAATGCTGAAGCGTGCATTTATTCCTCTGGCACTTGTGGTGCTGGTAGGTTGTACGACGAAACCCGTTGTACCGCCCAAACCTAGCCTAGTTGATGGCAATGGTTTGCCGCCGACAGCGGTGATTAATCATTTAGCGCAGCGTATTGTGACTGAGCTAGTCAAGCAAAATGATGCATTGCGTCCTGATCAACCTATCGTTGTAACTACACCAGTATTAGTGGGCGACATGACGAGTACGAATGCGGTTGCGCTGCAATTGCAGCAGGGACTCATGGCATCGTTGCACAGTTTTCAATTTAATGTGGTGGAGTTAAATCTCGCTGATGGACTGCATGTTACTGGTGAGGGCGATTTTATTTTGACGCGCGATTGGCAAAAGCTTTCGACCAACTTACCTGTTGACCATATTGTGGTATCCACGATGAGCCCGACGACCAATGGCTTAGCCATTAATACTCGAATCGTTACCTTAAGTAACAACCGAGTGGTGTCAGCTTCACAGACCTTTGTGACACAAAAAGAATTAAGCAATTATATGCAGCCCTCTGAGCAAGTGATCTCCCACGATGGGATTTTATATCGTCAGTCGGCTCCCGGTATGAATGAAGTGCGTGTATTAGGAGATGGAAAATGAAACGCTACCTGTTAGTGATTGCGGCGCTTCTACTGACAAGTTGTGCCTCTAGAGACAAGTATGTGCAGTGGGAAGATGTTCCTCCATCTAGCTTCCCTAAGCTAACGGCCATTGGTTATGCCCCGTTAGCGACTCAACCAGCGAAAGAGCAATCTCAAAGAATGTTGATGGCGATGCAAGCATCTAAAATTGTGGCTTACCGTGAGCTAGCTGAACAAGTATACGGCCAAAAGATCACCGCTAACAGCAGTGTCAGTGATTGGATGCTAACCGATGATAATGTTAAAGCTTCAGTCACTGGGTTGATCCGCGGCGCAAGAGTAGTTAAAAGTTATCCCGCAGGTGAGCATTACGTTACTGAGTTAGAACTTGATTTTTCTAAGGTATGGCAAATCTATCAGCAGCAGAGTCGGCCACAGAGAATTAAAGAAGTCACTTACTTTTAAGGTGTTATCTCCTATCCGCCAGAAGACAAGCATGAGATGGTTTGGGTACGGATAATCGATAAACAAAAACCGCGCTTACTAAGCGCGGTTTTTGTTTGAAATCCGTTTGTACTTATAACACCTTACGCTTTTAGATCATTGCCTAAGCTTGAGATTGTTGATGTTTTACCTTTATCGTTATACGTCAGCGTGGTGGCATTTCGGCTCGCCTGCAAGGCTTGAGCAAAGCGGTTTAGGCTTGCAAGATTCATCTCGATCAAACTAGCATTTTGTGCGTTGAGATCTTTGCATTCTGCTAGAGCCTCTTTAACCACTGCCATTTTATCGGATAGCTCAACTTGCTCTGTGAGTAAGGCTTTATCGCTGTGACTAGCCAGCAAGTCATCATTTGCTTTAAGGTCTTGTAGACATGTTGATTTTTGCTCAGCAAGCGACAAAAGCAAATCGGCGTTTTGGTCAACCAAAGCGCCTTTTTCCTTAAGAATAATTTGTTTAAGAACAGCCAAATGGGCGTGTTGTTGATCTACCAGTTTAGCTATTTCTGTCATAGTTACTCTTTATTAAGCTCATTTAATTCTGCTTCGAAGCTGGCAATATTCGCAGCCAACTTTTCGGGATCAATTTTATAACGACCTTCGGCAATGGCTTGTTTTATTTCGGCCACCTTCTTTTGGTCGACTTCAGGTAGACTGGCCATTTTGGTTTGAGCTCCTTGTAACTGTTGAGCTTGAGCCGTAATGACAACAGAGTCACCTTTTAGTTGAGTTGATTTAGCTGCTACCTGAGAGGTTTTCTCGCTTTCGCTGCTTTGTTTAGTGCTGTTTGAACGGACTTGTGCGGCCGCTCCGGCGTTAAATTTGCTAATATCAATTGCCATTTTAGGCTCCAGCGTCATGTATACGGATTTCTTAACTGGGGTATCGGCAGCTTATCGAAAAGCTTTAGCTTATTTTACATTCTAACTTCTACTTCGCCAATCGCCGTAATTATGGCATCTAGCTCTTTGTTAGAACTGCTATTTTTGATTCGAATTTGGTCGCCAATATTACCATCTTGCAGCGCCTCTCCCACAGTTTTTAGTACGAAGTTATTTGAACGCACATAAATCGACACTGTGTCATTTTTACAGACAAAGCAAAGGTTGTTCGCAAAAATAGGATAATTTTTCGCGACTCGGCGTTTAACTCTCACGCCTGTTAGCTGATTAGTATCGCTAAATTGCATGCCACGCAAACTATTTTGGTCAACATAGCGGATCTCGACCTGTAAAGGACTGATTAATTCACCTGGCGCTAAGGTTTCGGTTGCGACCACAACAGGAAAAAGAATGTCTACTCGAACAGACATAAAAATCTGCCAAGGGTAGGCGAGATCGGGGGTATCACAACTGACTTTTATGGTGTTATTACGGCTAATTTCGCGTTCTGAAGCTAATTCGACCCTTATTGGTGATGTGCACTGTGCTGGCAGCATTCGGTTATCGACCGTTTGTGGATTAATGTCGACTTTCGCATTTGCAGGTACAGCAATCTTTTCATTAATAAGGGCTTTAGCTAATTCGGATATCGCCGATACGCTAGGTATCACGGGTTCAGCCTTAGCTGCCGTGGATAGAAAAAGTGCGAAAATACTCAAAAAATAGACTAAATTTACTTTCATAATGAAGAGACTAGCTTGTAACGCCAGAATACACCTATACTTTTATCAAGCGTGAAACTGTTCAATGCTTCTTTCTTAGATTTTTGGTGTCAGAAGTTTGACTTAGTTTCAACTATGTTTATCGATAACAAGACGTAAGCAATTAATATGCCTATACTCAAACGAGTTTTAGGGCCGTACATAAACAGAACAACAAGGCAGAGTTATGTCGAGTATTCTTGATTCAGTCAACAAACGAACCCAACTCGTAGGTCAAAACCGGCTAGAACTATTGCTATTTAAGTTAAATGGTCGTCAACGGTTTGGGATAAACGTATTTAAAGTGAAAGAGGTTTTGCAATGCCCGCCATTAACGACATTGCCTAAACTCAATCCTTACGTCAAAGGAGTTGCCCATATTCGTGGCACAACTATTTCTGTTATCGATCTGAGTGCGGCAACGGGAGGGCGTCCGTTAGCGAGCACTGAAAATTGCTTTATCATCATTTCGGAATATAACCGTAGTGTGCAGGGGTTCTTGGTTAGTTCTGTTGAACGTATTATCAACATGAACTGGGAAGCTATTATGCCGCCACCGCAAGGTGCTGGGCGTTATTCCTATTTAACCGCGGTTACCGAGATTGAAGGTGAATTGGTTGAAATCTTGGATGTTGAAAAGATTTTAGATGAAATCTCACCTGTCAAAACGGCCATTAGTGAAGAGGTTAATGAGCAACTTACTCTCGATAGAAGTCAGCATTACCATATTATGGTGATTGATGATTCGGCGGTGGCACGCAAGCAAATTATTCGGTCGTTAGAGTCGTTAAATTTACAAATTGACACGGCAAAGGATGGTCGTGAGGCACTTGATAAGCTCAAGGCCATTGCAAGTGAAATGAATAACGTTGCCGATGAAATTCCACTCATTATCTCCGATATTGAGATGCCCGAAATGGATGGTTATACCTTAACGGCTGAGATCCGTGATGATCCTAAGCTTAAAAATATCAAGGTGGTACTGCACACCTCATTAAGCGGTGTCTTTAACCAAGCCATGGTACAAAAGGTTGGTGCCAATGACTTTATCGCAAAATTTAACCCTGACGAATTAGCTGCGGCAGTGAACAAGCATTTAAGTTTGTAGTGAGAGTGTGGGTTAGTGCCTAGTTGAGCTTTACGCTATAATCTAGCCCTTATTACATGATTGTTGTGCACTTATTTTGGTGCTTGCTATAGGATCTAGGACGTGAATGTGCCTGATAAATCACTCGCTGAAGCAGAATATAATCAATTTAGGTTGTTCTTAGAACAACATAGCGGCATCGTGCTAGGTGAAAATAAACAATACCTCGTACGTAGTCGTCTCGCGCCATTGATGGGCAAATATAACCTTCCTTCGTTATCCGATGTGGTAAAGCATTCGATGAAACCCACGGAACGAGCTTTACGAGCTGAAGTTATTGATGCCATGACCACTAATGAAACCTTATGGTTTCGTGATCGTTATCCATTTGAATTGCTTAATAATGTGCTATTACCAGAATACAGTAAGTTAGGTAGACCTTTAAAGATATGGTCTGCAGCTTGCTCGTCGGGTCAAGAGCCATATTCTTTAGCAATGACCATATTAGAGTACCAGCAAAAAAAACCAGGGGCGCTGCCTGGTGGTGCCTCGATTCAAGCAACGGATCTTTCTCCTTCTATGTTGGAGCGATGTAAAAATGCTGAGTATGATAGTTTAGCGTTAGCACGTGGATTGTCTGAAGAACGTAAGCGGCAGTTTTTTGATGCTTTGCCTTCTGGCAACATGCGCATAAAGGATAACGTTAAACGTCTCGTCAATTTCCGAGCTCATAACTTGCTCGAGAGTTACACTTTGTTGGGTAAGTTTGACATTATTTTTTTCCGAAATGTGTTGATCTATTTTGCCCCTGAGGCAAAAGCAAAAATTTTGCGGCAATTTGCTGCCGCGTTAAATCCCAAAGGTATCCTCTTTTTAGGCGCATCCGAATCCATTGCTGGCCTTACTGATGAATTTGATATGGTTCGTTGTAACCCTGGCATTTATTACCAAAAGAAAGCTTAAGGGTTTGATTTTAATTGATAATTACCGGCATAGTTCGGTAATTTTTTTATCTGCTATATCCCTCACAAACTTTATTACCTCCCATAAAAGTATTGGCACATGAATTGCTTTGTTCCCGTGAGTGACACGATGGAGGCAATTTTATGGCGATTAATTTTGATAAGGCACTGGGTGTTCACCAATTCACGTTGGGGATCCGTGCTGAGCGGGCTGAAGTGATTTCAAGCAATATCGCAAATGCTGATACGCCACATTATAAAGCCCGTGACGTCGATTTTTCTGCCGCCTTAAATGTTGCTAAAACCCAGCAACAACAGCGTAATAGCTTAGAGATGACCGCTGATGAGCAGCATTTTGGGCTAGCGCAGCTAACCGGGCAGTACGTTAAATTTCGAGTGCCGAATCAACCCGATACTGGGGATGGCAATACTGTCGACGTTCAACAAGAGCAATCAGCATTTATGCAAAATGCTCTCGAATATCAAATGTCTCTGGGGTTTTTAGACAGTAAATTTAGCGGTATGAAAAAAGCGCTGAGAGGGGATTAATCATGAGTTTATTTAATATCTTCGATGTTGCGGGGTCTGGCATGTCAGCCCAGTCTCTGCGGCTAAATACTACCGCGAGTAACATTGCTAACGCAGATTCAGTCTCCAGCAGTGTAGATAAAACTTACCGTTCTCGTCATCCTATTTTCGAAGCAGAAATGGCCAAGGCGCAAAGTCAGCAACAAGCTTCCCAAGGTGTCACGGTGAAAGGCATAGTCGAGAGTGATAAGCCCCTATTAAAAGAGTATTCGCCGGATCATCCGATGGCGGATGCTGATGGCTTTATTTACAAACCAAATGTCAATGTCATGGAAGAAATGGCTGACATGATTTCAGCTTCTCGCTCATATCAGATGAATGTTCAAGTGGCTGAGGCGGCAAAATCTATGCTGCAACAAACACTTGGGATGGGTAAATAATATGCGTTATTTAGGAGGTACGTTGTGAGCCTCATTAACCAACTGAGTCAAACCTCATCGCAGCTGACTCAAACAAACACTCAATCGAATACGGTATCAACCAATACCACGAAAACCTCGACTAGCTCGACAGGTAACCCATTTTTGGATGGATTACGTTTGCCGAATAGTTCTGCTGTTCCAGAGGCTAAGAGTCAGCAGCTCACTCAAGAGGATTTTTTCTCATTACTCAGCCAGCAGTTATCGATGCAGGATCCCTTCAAGCCCGTTGATAACGACCAGATGATTGCACAAATGGCATCTTTTTCTACAGTCGATGGCATTTCTAAGTTAAATGATCAAATCGTTAATTTAAACAGTGTGATGACATCAAGCCAAGCTTTGCAAGCATCGGGATTAGTTGGGCGAAAAGTGCTGTTACCGACAGATACGGGTTATATCTCTGCAGAAAGCCCAGGCTTAAATGGTGTGATCAGTACTTCAGAGAAAATTCCCGTCATTAATGTTCGAATCGAAGATGATAAAGGGCAAGTCGTTAGAACATTTACTGTTGATGGTAGTAAGGGTGGTAACACTGATGTCAAGTGGGATGGTTTGAATGATAAAGGAGAACCCGTTGCTGCAGGTAATTACTCGATTAAAGCATCGGGTTTGGTGAATGATAAATCACAAGCGTTAGCTGTATCGACCTATGCGCATGTGACCAGTGTTTCTTTAGGTACTGCAGCGACTGGCGCCATTTTAAATCTCAAGGGTGGAATGGCCTTTAAACTGTCGGATGTACTTGCGATTAGTGAAGTTTAATCGTTATCAAGATTGTAAATGGACATCACACTTGTCCATCATTGAATTGAGCAAATGTAGAGGTGAATTATGTCGTTTAACATTGCATTGAGTGGCATTTCTGCTGCGCAGAAAGATTTGAATACTACTGCGAACAATATCGCGAATGCTAACACCATTGGCTTTAAAGAGTCGCGTGCTGAATTTGCGGATGTTTACGCTAATTCAATTTTCTCAAACTCAAAAACCGCTGTGGGTGGCGGTGTGGCTACGAGCCAAGTGGCGCAGCAATTCCACCAAGGTAGTTTGCAACTGACGAATAACTCGTTAGATTTAGCGATTAAAGGCGGTTGGCTTTTTTGTAACTGCGTCCGAGATAGGTACCTTGGATCATCAGTTTACTCGGGCAGGTGCTTTCAAAGTCGACAAAAATAATTATATGGTTGACTCAGCAGGGAATTTTTTGCAGACCTTTCCAGTAGATAAAGATGGTAACTCTACCTCTGTCAGTTTAACGACAGCTAAGCCAGTACAAATTCCTGATACTGCAGGTAGCCCTGTTCAAACTGAAAACGTGACTTTGCAGATGAATTTAAATGCAAAAGAAGGTTCACTCGATCCTGCTGCTTTTGATCCCTTAGACTCCAAAACCTATAACAGTGTGACATCCATGACGATTTATGACTCTCTGGGTGAGCCACATATCATGACGACCTATTTCGTCAAGCCAAATAATGGCTCATATAATGGTGAAAACAACTGGGTTGCATACTATGCCATTGATGGTAAACAAGTTGATATTTCTGGCCCTGCTGGTACATATCAGACTGACACCAATGGTGATGGCACTCCCGATGCCTCTGGCACAGCTCAAACGGCTGGCGGCTGGAAGGGATCGGTTCTGAAGTTTAATTCTGTCGGTGTGTATACTGGGAGTGATCCGGCAGTCGTTGCCACCGAAGCGCTAGGGGTTGGCGGCGCTGGTGTGTTAGGCCCTGGTGCTGATGGCACTCAAGCCGTGACTATTAAATTTAATGCACCAACCCAATATTCAGCTCCTTTTGCCGCCACTGAATTGTCACAGGACGGTACCACAGTAGGGCGTTTAACCAATGTCGAAATTGGTGAAGATGGTTTGATCACTGCCAGTTATTCCAATGGTTCAACAGTGCCATTAGCCCGCGTTGCTTTAGTTCGCTTTGCAAACGAGCAAGGTTTGACACAAGTGGGTAATACCTCGTGGAAAGCCAGTTTATCGTCAGGTCCTGCGCTGGCTGGTGAGCCTAACAGTGGTACGTTTGGTAGTCTCAGTTCTTCAGCGTTAGAGCAATCTAACATTGACTTGACGACTGAGCTGGTGGATTTGATTTCGGCACAACGTAACTTCCAAGCCAACTCACGTACGCTGGAAGTGAATAACACTCTGCAACAAACTGTTCTGCAAATTCGTTAAGTTAATCTTGCCTCTGCTAAGTGTTGCCGCAAGCGGCAACACTTAGCCTCTTTCTGTTGTGCATTCATTCGTTTATTAAAATCTCCTAATTTATCAGTTAACTAGCTGCTTATTTTATTGGCATGATGCTTGCTTTGCTATTGTCAGGTTGAAACTTTGACGGAGCAGTCTGTGGACAAATTCCTTTATATCTCCATGAGCGGCGCTAAGCAAAATATGAATGAGTTGGCGTTGCGTGCCAACAACTTAGCCAACGCAAATACCGATGGATTTAAGTCGGATATGGCGCAAGCCAGATCGATGCAAGCCTTTGGTGAAGGATTGCCGACAAGGGTCTTTGCCATGGTTGAAACCCCCTCCGCCAATTTTCGTTCGGGCCCGATTAAATCTACTGGACGCGATCTTGACGTTGCCATTAAAGGTGACGGTTGGTTTGCCGTGCAAGCACAGGATGGTAGTGAAGCTTATACCCGTTCTGGCAGTCTCAGTTTTGACTCAACAGGTTTATTGCATAACGACCGTGGTAATCCCGTGATGGGTGATGCCGGACCGATTGTGTTACCGCTGCCAATTGAAAAGGTCACTATTTCACAGGATGGGATTATCTCTGTTCGTCCTCAAGGTGCGACGACAGAAGTCGTCGAAGAGGTAGGAAGATTAAAGTTAGTAAACCCTGGCAATGCACAAATGATGCGCGGCGAGGATGGGTTGTTCCGTTTGGTATCCGGTGATCCGGCGCCTGCCGATCCTAGTGTATTTGTTGAAAGTGGTGCTGTAGAGGGCAGTAACGTCAACCCCGTGGATGAGATGGTGTCCTTAATCGACCTACAGCGACAATTTGAATTGCAAGTGAAGATGATGAAAACCGCGGAAGAAAATGACCGCGCTTCATCCTCATTAATGCGGATTAGTTAGGAGATAAATTATGCATCCAGCGTTATGGATTAGTAAAACTGGCTTAGACGCACAGCAAACCGATATTGCGGTGATTTCAAACAACGTCGCTAACGCCAGCACTGTGGGCTATAAAAAAAGCCGCGCGGTATTTGAGGACTTACTTTATCAAACTGTTAACCAAGCGGGTGGGATCAGCGCCTCTAACACTAAGTTGCCAAACGGTTTGAACATTGGTGCGGGTACCAAGGTGGTAGCCACCCAAAAAATGTTTACCCAAGGCAATATGCTGACCACGGATAACTCGCTCGATTTGATGATTGAAGGCCCAGGATTTTTCGAAGTGCAGCTCCCCGATGGGACTACGGCTTATACCCGTAATGGTCAATTTACCTTAGATGATACAGGGCAAATTGTCACGCCGGGTTCGGGTTATGTGTTGCAACCTGCGATCACTATTCCTGAGGATGCAACCAGTATTACGGTCTCTGCTGAAGGGGAAGTTTCGGTAAAACACCAGGTGCGGCGGAAAACCAGGTCGTTGGGCAGCTCAGTATGACCGACTTTATTAACCCGTCGGGTTTAGATCCTATGGGACAAAACCTATACACCGAAACTGGTGCGAGTGGTACGCCTATTCAAGGCACTGCATCACTTGATGGTATGGGAGCGATTCGTCAAGGTGCGTTAGAAACCTCTAACGTGAACGTGACCGAAGAGCTAGTTAACCTCATTGAAAGTCAGCGGATCTACGAGATGAACTCCAAAGTGATTTCGGCGGTCGATCAGATGCTGGCTTATGTGAATCAGAATCTATAGAGGCACATGATCATGGCTAGATATCTACTATTGGCTAGTACGCTCTTGCTGGCGGCATGTAGTTCAACTCCAAAGAAGCCGATTGCGGATGATCCCTTCTATGCCCCAGTTTATCCCGAAGCACCACCGACTAAAATTGCTGCAACGGGGTCGATTTACCAAGATAGCCAAGCGGCGAGTCTTTACTCGGATATTCGTGCCCATAAAGTCGGTGACATTATCACTATCGTGTTGAAAGAAGCGACTCAGGCGAAAAAGAGTGCCGGTAATCAGATCAAAAAAGGTTCTGATATGACACTCGATCCCATTTATGCCGGCGGGAGCAATGTGTCTTTAGGCGGTATTCCCCTCGATTTACGCTACAAAGACAGCATGAATACTAAGCGTGAATCCGATGCAGATCAAAGCAATAGCTTAGATGGCAGTATCTCCGCCAATATTATGCAAGTGCTCAATAACGGTAACTTAGTTGTGCGCGGTGAAAAGTGGATTTCAATCAACAATGGTGATGAGTTTATCCGCGTGACCGGTATTGTGCGCTCGCAGGATATCAAGCCAGATAACACCATTGATTCAACCCGTATGGCCAATGCGCGTATTCAATATAGCGGTACTGGTACTTTCGCCGAAGCGCAAAAAGTGGGCTGGTTAAGCCAGTTCTTTATGAGCGATTGGTGGCCCTTCTAAGGAGTCATATCATGAAATATAAACTCATTTTGGCCGTTGTTATGTTGGCGTTTTCGATGCCAAGCCAGGCAGAACGCATTAAAGATATTGCTAATGTGCAAGGGGTACGAAATAACCAGTTAATTGGTTATGGCTTAGTCGTGGGGTTGCCTGGTACGGGTGAGAAAACCAATTACACAGAGCAAACATTCACCACCATGCTTAAAAATTTCGGCATCAATTTGCCTGAAAATTTTAGACCCAAAATCAAAAACGTGGCCGTGGTTGCTGTGCATGCCGATATGCCAGCGTTTATTAAACCAGGCCAAGAATTGGATGTGACCGTTTCAAGCCTAGGTGAAGCAAAAAGCTTACGTGGTGGGACGTTACTGCAAACCTTCCTCAAAGGGGTTGATGGCAATGTATATGCGATTGCCCAAGGCAGCTTAGTGGTAAGTGGTTTTAGTGCCGATGGTTTGGATGGTTCGAAAGTGATTCAAAACACGCCAACGGTTGGCCGTATTCCTAACGGCGCAATTGTTGAACGCAGTGTGGCTACGCCGTTTTCTACTGGCGATTATTTGACGTTTAACTTACGTCGCTCGGATTTTTCGACCGCGCAGCGTATGGCCGATGCGATTAATGATCTGCTCGGCCCTGATATGGCACGCCCATTGGATGCAACATCAGTTCAAGTGAGTGCTCCACGAGATGTCTCACAACGCGTATCCTTCCTTGCAACCCTAGAAAATCTGGATGTTATTCCTGCAGAAGAGTCGGCCAAGGTGATTGTTAATTCTCGAACTGGAACCATAGTAGTGGGTCAACACGTTAAATTATTGCCTGCTGCAGTAACCCATGGTGGTTTAACCGTGACAATTGCTGAAGCGACACAAGTCTCTCAACCTAATGCATTGGCTAATGGTGAAACCGTAGTGACTGCCAACACCACTATAGGTGTCAATGAAAGTGATCGCCGCATGTTTATGTTTAGCCCGGGAACCACTCTGGATGAGTTGGTCAGAGCCGTCAACTTAGTGGGTGCAGCACCTTCAGATGTACTTGCTATCCTAGAAGCATTAAAAGTGGCAGGTGCTTTGCATGGTGAGCTTATCATCATCTAATTTCTGTCGGGAAAATTATGGAAAAGCTTTCAAGTTCATCACATTTTCTTGACCTGGGCGGGCTAGATTCACTTCGCGCCCAGGCACAGAAGGATGAGAAGGGCACTTTAAAACAAGTTGCCCAACAATTTGAAGGCATTTTCGTGCAAATGTTGATGAAAAGCATGCGCGATGCTAATGCGGTATTTGAATCGGATAGTCCCCTCAATAGCCAATACACTAAGTTTTATGAGCAAATGCGTGATCAGCAATTGTCGGTCGATTTGTCGGATAAAGGTGTGTTAGGTCTTGCCGACATGATGGTGCAACAGTTATCACCTGAGTCTAGCCAGCATATTCCTGCCTCTGTATTACGTAGTGATGGCGGCGAAAAATTGCTGCAAGGCGATAAAGCATTGAGTGTTCCAGCGCAAAATACGGCAACCCAAGATGTGCTTAATGCTTCAGCAACGACTGCAAGCACTTCTGCAAGCACTTCTGCAGGCATCCCAGCCTATATTGTTCGTCCAACCTTTGAGTCAGATAGGCCAGATGATGTGGCCTCGTCATTGGATATCGACACGCCAGCACCTTCATTAGCGGTTAGTACACCCAAACCAACCTGGTCAGAGCAACCACTATCGCCCATTGAGCCTGTAATTAGCGGCCAGATTTTGCCGACAGTGGCATTTAGAGAAACCCAAAAGACACTCAAATTTGGTAGTCGGGAAGAGTTTTTGGCGACCTTGTATCCCCATGCAGAAAAAGCGGCTAAGGCTTTGGGTACCCAACCTGAAGTGCTACTGGCGCAGTCGGCGCTCGAAACCGGTTGGGGACAGAAAATTGTACGAGGTAGCAATGGCGCGCCTAGCCATAACCTATTCAACATTAAAGCAGACCGTCGTTGGCAAGGTGATAAGGCTAACGTGAGTACCTTGGAATTTGAGCAGGGTATTGCCGTTAGACAAAAAGCCGATTTTCGCGTTTACACTGATTTTGAACATAGTTTTAACGATTTTGTCACCTTTATTGCTGAGGGTGAGCGTTATCAAGATGCTAAAAAAGTCGCCGCTTCACCAACCCAATTTATTCGTGCATTGCAGGATGCGGGCTATGCCACCGATCCAAAATATGCTGAGAAAGTCATTAAAGTGATGCAGACAATAAGCCAAGAGCTTAAGTCGATACTGCAAGGAGAAGACAAATGATAAATCTTCATAGGTTATTAGTTCTGAGGAGTGTCGGCTAATGGCGATTGACCTATTAAATATTGCTCGTACTGGGGTGCTAGCCTCGCAGTCGCAACTTGGGGTTACCAGTAATAACATTGCCAACGCGAATACCGCAGGTTATCACAGGCAGGTGGCAACCCAGTCGACGCTAGAGTCACAACGGCTTGGTAATAGTTTTTATGGCACGGGGACTTACGTTGATGATGTAAAACGTATTTACAACGACTATGCGGCAAGAGAATTACGTATTGGACAAACAACCCTAAGTGGTGCTGAAGCGAGTTATGGCAAACTCAGTGAGCTCGACCAACTGTTTTCTCAAACCGGTAAAATGGTGCCGCAGAGCTTAAATTCTCTCTTTGCTGGAGTAAACAGTTTAGCGGATTTACCTGCTGATTTAGGTCTTCGCAGCTCAACCCTGACTGATGCTAAACAAGTGGCAAGTAGCTTGAATCAGATGCAATCGAGTCTAAATGGCCAGCTTACGCAAACCAATGACCAGATCACGGGGATGACTAAGCGCATCAACGAGATTAGTAAGGAGCTGGCTAATTTAAATCTCGAGCTGATGAAATCGCCAAATCAAGATGCCATGTTACTCGATAAGCAAGATGCACTCATTCAAGAGCTAAGCCAATATGCTCAGGTGAATGTAATTCCTCAAGAGAATGGTGCAAAAAGTATTATGTTAGGTGGTTCGGTGATGTTGGTTTCCGGTGAAATCGCCATGACGATGGATACTAAAACTGGAGATCCATTTCCCAATGAATTGCAATTGACGTCAAGTATTGGCTCACAAAGTGTTGCTGCCGATCCGAGCAAGTTAGGTGGGCAATTAGGGGCGTTGTTTGAGTACCGTGATCAAACGTTAATTCCTGCAAGCCATGAGCTTGATCAGTTGGCCCTGGGGATTGCTGATAACTTCAACAAAATGCAGCAACAAGGATTAGATCTAAATGGCCAAGTGGGAGCGAATATCTTTAGGGATATTAATGATCCTTTGATGTCATTGGGTCGTGTTGGTGGCTATTCAAACAATACTGGTAACGCAACCTTAGGCGTGAATATTGATGACACAAGCTTATTAACGGGTGGCTCATATGAGTTATCTTTTACTGCGCCGGCCTCCTATGAACTAAGGGATACAGAAACAGGGGTAATTACACCACTGACGTTAAATGGCTCGACCTTAGAAGGTGGTGCTGGATTTTCAATCGATATTAAAGCAGGGGCGATGGCTTCAGGTGATCGCTTTGTTATTCGCCCTACTGCGGGCGCCGCTAACGGCATTACCGTTGAAATGACGGATCCAAAAGGCATTGCCGCCGCTTCGCCTAAAATAACCGCTGATGCAGCGAACTCAGGTAATACCCAAGTTAAGTTGACGCAAATTACGAATCGCAGTGCAGCCAATTTTCCTATTACTGGCAGTGAATTGACGATCCAGCTCGATACCACCGCGATACCTCCAACCTATGAAGCATTTGATGCCTCCGGAACCTCCCTTGGCGCTGCCGCTCCTTATACTCCCCCAAGTATAAGTGCCTTTGGTTTTACCTTTGAAGTTGATAGTACCGCAGCCGCCAGTAATGACAGATTTACCTTTAACCTAGCCTTTGCTGAAGGCGACAACTCTAACGCCGTTGCTATGGCCAAATTGAGTGAAAGTAAAGTGATGAATGGGGGGAAGTCAACCTTAGCGGATGTATTTGAAAATACAAAAATTGACATAGGCAGTAAGACAAAAGCGGCCGAAGTGCGTGTAGGGTCTGCAGAGGCTATTTACCAACAAGCCTATGCCAGAGTAGAAAGCGAATCGGGCGTCAACTTAGATGAAGAAGCCGCCAATTTAATGCGTTTTCAACAAGCTTATCAAGCCTCAGCCCGTATCATGACTACGGCACAACAAATTTTTGACACCCTATTAACTTCAGTGCGTTAGGAGATTTAATCATGCGACTATCATCCGCGCAGATCTTTAATCAAAGCATTACGAGTGTACTGCAAAAGCAAACGGCAACTAGCAAGATCCTCGAACAGCTCAGTAGCGGCAAAAAAGTCAATACTGCGGGTGATGATCCCGTTGCGGCGCTAGGTATCGATAACCTGAATCAACGCAATGCCTTAGTCGATCAATTTATGAAGAATATTGACTACGCGACTAATCGATTAGCAGTAACTGAAAGTAAGTTGGGGAGTGCCGAAAATCTGGCATCTTCCATACGTGAACAAGTTATGCGAGCGGTAAACGGCACTCTCGCGGATTCTGAGCGGCAAATGATTGCCGATGAAATGAAAGGCAGCTTAGAAGAACTCTTATCTATTGCCAATAGTAAGGATGAATCTGGCAATTATATGTTTTCTGGCTACAGCACGGATAAAGAGCCTTTTGCTTTCGATAACTCTACACCACCCAAAATAGTTTATAGCGGTGATTCTGGCGTGCGTGATAGCTTAGTTCAGTCCGGTGTGGCCCTTGGCACTAATGTTCCTGGCGACACCGCTTTTATGAAAGCCCCCAATGGACTTGGCGATTATAGTGTCAATTATTTGGCCAGCCAGCAGGGCGAGTTTAGTGTTAAAACGGCGAAGATTGCTGATCCAGCAACTTATCTAGCTGATACATATACATTTAATTTTTCAGATAATGGTTCTGGTGGAACCAATTTACAAGTACTTGATTCAGCCAATAATCCAGTGGCGAACATTGCTAATTTTGATGCGGCAACCCCTGTAAGTTTTAATGGTATTGAAGTCAACATTTCTGGAAAACCCAGCGCTGGCGATAGTTTCACCATGGAGCCACAGTCTGAAGTCAGCATTTTCGATACAATCAGTCGTGCGATCGCATTAATTGAAGATCCTAATTCAGCTAACACACCTCAAGGTCGATCTCAGTTGGCACAGATATTGAATGACATCGATAGTGGTGTCAATCAGATCAGTTCTGCCAGAAGTGTGGCGGGGAATAATCTGAAAGCCGTTGAAAGCTACAAAGATACTCACATCGAGGAACAAGTGTTGAATACATCTGCTCTTTCTCTACTTGAGGATCTTGATTACGCGTCAGCGATTACGGAATTTGAAAAGCAGCAGCTTGCATTGAACGCAGTCTCTAGCGTGTTTAGTAAGGTGGGTTCTGTTTCCCTGTTTGACTTTATTTAACAGAAAGCAAAGACCTAACCATCTGTAAGATAAATTGTTAAAAATTTAGCCAAGCTCCAAGCCTTGGCGGTATAACTAGGAAGAGGAACTCAACATGGCTATTACAGTTAATACCAACGTGACTTCGATGAAGGCACAGAAAAATTTAAATACCTCCAGTAGTGGTTTAGCAACCTCTATGGAACGTCTATCGAGCGGTCTGCGTATTAACAGTGCGAAAGATGACGCTGCTGGTCTAGCTATTTCTAACCGCTTAAATAGCCAAGTTCGTGGCTTAGATGTGGGCATGCGTAATGCTAACGATGCGATTTCTATTGCTCAAATCGCTGAAGGTGCGATGCAAGAACAAACTAACATGTTGCAGCGTATGCGTGACTTGACTGTACAAGCTGAAAACGGTGCAAATAGTACCGATGATTTAGATGCAATACAAAAAGAGATCAATCAATTATCTGAAGAAATTACTGCCATTGGTGACAGCACCGCTTTTGGTAATACTCTACTGATGACTGGCCTATTTTCAACGGGTAAAACGTTCCAAGTGGGTCACCAAGAAGGTGAAGATATCACTATTTCCGTTGGTACTACTAATGCCGGGAGTTTATCTGTCAACGCATTAGCTATTGCTAGCGCAGGAGGTCGTTCCACTGCGCTAGCAAACATTGATGCAGCGATAAAAACCATTGATAACCAACGTGCAAACTTAGGCGCTAAACAAAACCGTTTAGCTTATAACATCAGCAACAGCGCGAACACTCAAGCCAACGTTGCCGATGCTAAGAGCCGCATTGTGGATGTAGACTTTGCAAAAGAAACCTCAGTAATGACGAAAAACCAAGTATTACAACAAACGGGGTCTGCAATGTTAGCTCAAGCTAACCAATTGCCTCAAGTTGCGCTGTCACTACTGGGATAATTTACTAAGCTGAACATATCAATACAGGACGTTGCTTTTGCCTACTGTCTCCTAAAAAAGGAGATATAGTAGGCAAAGTGTTTTTATACGTTTTTTATGTTATTGAAAATATTGCTTTTATATAAAGTTAAATTTTTTTAAAAATAATCCTAAAGATAAAAAAGATGCTGCCGTTAAATATACTGTAACCACTAAGACCCGCCTGGCTTAAGCAGACAGGCAAGTTTAGATAAAGCCAGGTATAAAGAGGAAACGATCATGGCCATTACAGTAAACACTAACGTAACATCTTTAAAAGCACAGAAAAACCTAAATACTTCAGCGAGCGGTTTGGCCACTTCCATGGAACGTTTATCCAGTGGTCTGCGTATTAACGGTGCAAAGGACGATGCGGCAGGTTTAGCAATTTCTAACCGCTTAAATAGCCAAGTCCGTGGTTTAGATGTGGGTATGCGTAACGCTAACGATGCTATCTCTATCGCCCAAATTTCTGAAGGTGCGATGCAAGAACAGACTAACATGTTACAGCGTATGCGTGACTTGACTGTTCAAGCTGAAAACGGTGCCAACAGTACCGATGACTTAGATGCAATACAAAAAGAGATTGATCAGTTAGCATTAGAAATCACTGAAATTGGTACCAATACCGCTTTTGGTAGCACAAAGTTACTTAATGGTGATTTTGCTGCCGGTAAAACCTTCCAAGTAGGCCATCAAGAAGGTGAGGATATCACAATTTCTGTCGCCCAAAGTGATGCAACAACATTAGCTGTTAATGCTCTAGATATTGCGGATGCGACTGGGCGTTCAACTGCATTAGCTGCAATTGACGATGCGATTAAAACCATCGACAGTCAACGCGCAGATCTAGGTGCTAAGCAAAACCGTTTAGCTTATAACATCAGCAATAGTGCTAATACGCAAGCTAACGTTGCTGATGCGAAGAGCCGTATTGTAGACGTTGACTTTGCGAAAGAAACATCGCAAATGACCAAGAACCAAGTGTTACAACAAACGGGTTCTGCGATGTTGGCACAAGCTAACCAATTACCTCAAGTGGCCTTATCACTACTTTAATAACATACTGAAGTATAAGGCTCTAAGGGAGGTTCGGCGACGGATCTCCCTTTGCCACATAAATGGTCATTAAAGTTATAGTGTTTGTTAGGCAGTTAAAGACAAATGCTTAAGATGGTGAGGTATCGCTATGGATATTAATATAGCAAGCACATCAATGGCGGCTTCAAACCGTGTTGATTTGGCTCAAGTACCACTGAAAGCACCTACGGCGGATGTTGAATTAAAACGCGATGCTGCCGTATCTGCGGTTGAACAGTCTACAGAGCAGAGTGCGGCAGAGAATGAACAAAATCCAAGAAAGTTAACTCAAGTGGCATCTGAGCTTTCTGATATGATGTCAATGATGCGTAAAGGACTTGCTTTTAAAGTAGATGAAAACTCTGGTCAAGCCGTCGTCACTGTGTTGGATAGAGATACGGGTGATGTGATTAGGCAGATGCCCAGTGAGGAAGCGCTCAAGTTAGCCGAAAAACTGTCTGAAGTGACTGGGCTTTTGATGAAAACAGAGGCTTAAAATTCACACAATTTTATATATCCGTTGATAGGTAAGAGGTTTATATGGCATTAACAGCGACAGGTATTGGTTCAGGGTTAGATGTTGATAACATTGTAAAAGTATTAGTGGATGCTGAAAAAACTCCTAAAGAAGCAATGTTTAAAGCACAAGAAGATAGCATTAAAGCTGAGGTTTCTGCTATGGGAACCTTAAAAAGCGCACTGACGACATTTCAGGATGCCGTAAAAAAATTACAAACCGGTGAGGCTTTAAATCAACGCAAAATATCCGTTAGTAATAGTACATATTTAACTGCAACTGCTGATAAAACAGCTCAAACAGGTAGTTATGCTATTAAAGTTGAACAGCTCGCTGTCAATCATAAAATTGCTGGAACGAATGTAACTGATCCTGCATTAGGTGTCGGTGAGGGGAGTCTAGCTTTTGGGGTCAATGGTAATAATTTTTCCGTGGACGTATCGGCAACGGATTCTCTTGATGCGATAGCGAAAAAAGTCAATGAAGCACCCGATAATGTCGGTGTCACTGCCACCGTTATAACCAGTGACGCCGGAAGTCGATTAGTTTTTAGTTCCGATAAATCTGGCGAAGATAACCAAATCAGCATCACGGCTACAGATACCACAGGCTCTGGCCTTAGCAATATGTTTGATGCAATGAATACCACAACGCTTCAAGATGCAAAAAATGCTGTCCTCTACATTGATAATCAAAAAGTCACCTCGCAAACTAATGAAGTTAAGAATGCGATTACAGGTGTGACTTTACAGTTAACAGATGCTGATCTTACTAAAACCACTTCACTCAAAATAGAACAAGATAACGATGCAGTTAAAACAAACGTTAAGGCATTTGTTGATGCCTACAATAGCTTAGTTACAACGGTCGATAAGCTGTCATCCTACGATCAAGATACAAATACTGCAGCGGCATTGCAGGGCGACTCGATGATCCGTTCGATTGAATCACAACTCCGTAGTATTGCGAGCGAACGAGTGCCTACCGAAGATGGTGGTTCTATAGCTTTGTATGATATAGGTATCACAACAGATAGATATGGTAAGTTATCTATTGATGATACTAAGCTTGATAAAGTGCTTTCTGAGGATATGTCTAGTGTTGAAGCTCTCTTTGCTACACCAGAAAAAGGCTTAGCTAATCGGTTTTACGATGTTTCTGAAAGCTATGTTAAATCCCGAGGCGTGATTGCAGATAGAGAGACAAGTTATACTAATCAGCAAAGTAGGTTAGCAGAACAAAGAGAAGCTTTTACTCTTAAAATGGACCAGTTAACTGCCCGTTTAACAAAACAGTTTAATGCAATGGATCTTGTCGTAGGACAACTTAACCAGCAGAGTAGTGCTTTACTTGCTAGTTTAAACTCGCTTCCTGGAGTAGTTAAAAAGAGTTAGTAAGTAAGGAAACGTCTAGTGAAACAACTTAATGAACTTAATGAA
The DNA here is from genome assembly GCF_000282755.1 of Shewanella sp. POL2. Taxonomy (NCBI): domain Bacteria; kingdom Pseudomonadati; phylum Pseudomonadota; class Gammaproteobacteria; order Alteromonadales; family Shewanellaceae; genus Shewanella; species Shewanella sp. POL2. The sequence goes on along the minus strand of NZ_AKZL01000001.1, from coordinate 54,367 downwards.
CTTAATATAACGCTCAGCGACACATTGAATCAGTTAACTCGCATCCCCGCAGAATATCCTCAAACTGACGAGTTGGTGTCAAATTTGCAGGTACTCGTTGGAGAGCGTCAACTTTTACTCAATGTATTAGTGGCTGATGCTAGCATGACGGACGCTGATTATCTTCAGTGTCAGCTTGACCTCACTAAAGAGTTCACTATTAAGGCAAATCACATCATGGCGGACAGGCAAGCATTATTACATGCGGGCAGTAAGAATAAGCGCAAGATCAGTGTTTACGAGACTATAGATTCAAATAGGTAGGTGTTTATGAGAGGTTCACTGCAATCATATCGTAAGGTTTCGTTAGAAAGTGAGATCACTGTAGCTTCACCGCATCGAATCATTCAGTTAATGTTTGCTGGAGCGCTGCAACGTTTGGCACAAAGCCGTTACGCTATTGAGCAAAATGATTTGGCCAATAAAGGTATTTATATTAATAAAGCTATCGGTATTATTACTGGTTTAAGTAATAGTTTGAACATGGATGCCGGTGGGCAAATAGCTAAAAATTTGAGTGAGTTATACGATTTTATGTTACGTAAGATTTCTGAAGCTAACCTCAATAACGATGTAAAGGCCATTGATGATGTTTGTGATATTTTACGAACCATCAAAGAAGGGTGGGATGCCATCCCTGTAGATAAACACAATATATCTTCCCATACTGAAGAAGCTCGTTAACCCTACTTTTAAGTAATAAAAAAGACGCACCCTAAAGTGCGTCTTTTTTGTCTTGTGTCAATTAATTGACCTTTTTAGCTAGAATCATAGCTTAAATGAACTAAAATCAATTCAGTTTGGCAGAATCGGCATTCGAGGCTTGCTTCTCGACTGCTGATAATACAATATTCATCACAGTAGTGATGGTGGCACAGATTGTTACATTGAATTTGTTAAGCTTTTACAGCAACTAATCATAAATAATTAATGCGAATTGATACCTAATTAGCGCTTTACGGCCTACTGAATGATGCAAACAGATCAACGAATTTTACTTGTCGGAACCCCATCAGAGCGCTTAAGTCGCCTGTGTTGCATTTTTGAATTTTTGGGTGAGCAGATTGAAATCGTCGCCATCGAAAAGTTAAGTCTTTGTCTGCAAGATACCCGGTTCCGCGCTTTAGTGGTCACTGCTGATAACATGCCAGCTGATGCTCTCAAGTCACTTGCGAGTCAGTACCCATGGCAACCCATTTTGTTATTTGGCAATGTAGATGATCTGCAAGTGTCGAATGTACTGGGTCACATTGAAGAGCCATTAAACTACCCACAACTAACCGAACTCCTGCATTTTTGTCAGGTTTATGGGCAAGTCAAACGTCCACAAGTCCCAACCAGTGCAAATCAAACCAAACTGTTTCGTAGCTTAGTGGGTCGTAGTGAAGGCATTGCCAATGTGCGTCACTTGATTAGCCAAGTCGCCACCTCTGATGCCACTGTATTAGTCCTGGGTCAGTCGGGGACGGGTAAGGAAGTGGTTGCTCGGAACATTCATTATTTATCTGAGCGCCGAGATGGTCCTTTTATTCCGGTTAACTGTGGCGCGATTCCGCCTGAGTTATTGGAGAGTGAATTATTTGGCCATGAAAAGGGCTCTTTTACTGGGGCAATTAGTTCTCGTAAGGGCCGTTTCGAACTTGCCGAAGGTGGCACGCTGTTCCTCGATGAAATTGGCGATATGCCTTTGCAAATGCAGGTAAAATTGCTGCGCGTGTTGCAAGAACGTGTCTTTGAGCGTGTTGGGGGAACTAAAACGATTAATGCTGATGTACGTGTCGTAGCGGCAACCCATAGGGATCTTGAAACTATGATCAGCAGCAATGAGTTCCGTGAAGATCTTTATTACCGCCTTAACGTCTTCCCGATCGAAATGCCAGCATTAAGTGAGCGTAAGGATGATGTTCCTTTACTGCTGCAAGAGTTAGTGAGTCGTGTCTATAACGAGGGACGTGGCAAAGTTCGTTTTACTCAGCGTGCTATTGAATCGTTAAAAGAACATGCTTGGTCAGGTAACGTTCGAGAATTATCTAACTTAGTTGAGCGCCTCACAATCTTGTATCCAGGTGGCTTAGTTGATGTTAACGATCTGCCTGTTAAATATCGCCACATTGATGTGCCAGAATACTGTGTTGAAATGAGTGAAGAGCAACAGGAGCGTGATGCGCTCGCTTCGATTTTCACCAGCGAAGAGCCAGTTGAAATTCCTGAAACGCGTTTCCCCAGTGAGTTACCACCTGAAGGCGTTAACCTCAAGGATCTGCTGGCAGAGCTTGAAATCGATATGATTCGCCAGGCGTTAGAGCTGCAGGATAACGTCGTTGCGCGTGCTGCAGAAATGCTCGGTATTCGCCGTACTACCTTGGTTGAGAAAATGCGTAAGTACGGAATGACGAAAGAATAGTCATTTTGATGTTATTTATCTTATTGTTTTATCTATCTAAATTCATTTCTTAATTTGGCATAGAATCTGCAAGCACTCCGTCATAAGCAATTTTTTGACGGAGTGACTATGTCTGCTCATCCACTAGCGCAAATTGAAACATTCAAGCACACTAGCAAACAATGGAACCAACTGCGTGAGGCCGCCAATATGTCCAATCGGATGGAGCATATTTTACAGGCTATGCCCTCTGGCGTGGTGATTTTGAACGGTGATGGTATTGTCACTGATGCAAACCCCGTTGCCGTCGAATTGCTGGAGCAGTCGTTATGCGGCGCCCGCTGGATTGATGTGATCCATACGGCGTTTGCGCCACAGGACGATGATGGCCATGAAGTCTCATTACGCAATGGCCGCCGAGTCAAATTTGCGATTACCCCATTAACGCCGGAACCTGGCCAATTAATTGTGCTGACGGATCTGACCGAAACTCGTCTACTGCAAAAGAATCTTTCCCATCTGCAGCGCCTGTCAGCCCTCGGCAAAATGGTCGCGACGCTGGCGCATCAGGTGCGGACTCCACTGTCGGCTGCACTGCTCTATGCTGCTAATCTGGCCAGTCCCAAATTATCGGAATCTGCCAAGACTAAGTTTCAACAGAAATTGGTTGATAGACTTAATGAATTGGAAAGACAAGTTAACGATATGCTGCTGATGGCCAAAGGACGTCAAGATGAGCTGGGCGAACTGATTAATCTTAATGATGTTATCGAGAATGTTGTTGCTAACTGTGAACCAATAGTTGCTAAGCATGGCGCTGAACTGGCGGTAACCAATATTTCTAATAGCTTAATGCTGGCGAATGTGAATGCGCTCAGTTCAGCCGTCAATAACCTCGTGATGAACAGTCTTGAAGCCGGGGCTACGCAGATCCAAATCGTTGCTAGTGATAGCAATGAACAGTTACATCTCAATGTTATCGATAATGGCAAAGGATTGGATGCCAAAATGCAGCAAAAAGTGTTGGAACCTTTCTTTACCACTAAAGCTCAGGGGACTGGTTTAGGCTTAGCCGTTGTACAGTCTGTGGTGCGTAATCATGGCGGCCAACTGCAATTAAGCTGCATGCCCAATAAGGGTTGTACTGTGTCGCTAACCTTCCCGCAGGCGAAATCGGCTGCTGTATTGCCGCTGGAGAAACCCTATGTCTGAAGCCAAATTACTCTTAGTCGAAGACGATGCCTCCCTGCGTGAGGCTTTGCTCGATACCTTAATGTTGGCGCAATACGACTGTATTGATGTGGCATCAGGTGAAGAAGCCATAATCGTACTAAAACAACATCAATTTGATCTTGTGATCAGCGATGTGCAAATGCAGGGGATTGGCGGCTTAGGCTTATTAAATTACTTACAGCAACATCATCCCAAATTGCCCGTGCTGTTAATGACGGCGTACGCCACTATAGGCAGTGCTGTCAGTGCAATTAAATTGGGCGCCGTCGATTATCTGGCAAAACCCTTCGCTCCAGAGGTGTTGCTCAATCAAGTTTCCCGCTATTTACCACTCAAACAAAATAGCGATCAACCTGTGGTTGCCGATGAAAAGAGTCTTGCGCTCTTGTCTCTGGCACAGCGGGTGGCAGCATCCGATGCTTCTGTGATGATCCTTGGGCCAAGTGGTTCGGGTAAAGAAGTGTTAGCCCGTTATATTCATCAACATAGTAGCCGTGCTGACGAGGCCTTTGTGGCCATCAACTGTGCGGCCATCCCCGAGAATATGCTTGAAGCCACATTATTTGGTTATGAAAAGGGCGCCTTTACCGGTGCTTACCAAGCTTGCCCCGGTAAATTCGAACAAGCACAGGGCGGAACTTTATTACTCGATGAAATTTCAGAGATGGATTTAGGGTTACAGGCCAAACTGCTGCGCGTATTGCAAGAGCGTGAAGTAGAGCGGTTAGGCGGCCGTAAAACCATCAAGCTGGATGTGAGAGTGCTAGCAACCTCAAATCGTGATTTAAAAGCCGTAGTTGCCGCGGGGCAATTTAGGGAAGATCTCTATTATCGCATTAACGTGTTTCCATTGACGTGGCCTGCGCTGAATCAACGGCCTGCGGATATTTTACCCTTAGCTCGGCATTTACTCACAAAACACGCAAAGGCACTGAGTATCATCGACGTACCCGAATTTGATGAGGCCGCATGCCGCCGTTTACTTGGCCATCGCTGGCCAGGTAATGTGCGGGAGTTGGATAACGTTGTCCAACGCGCGTTAATTTTACGTGCTGGGGCTGTGATTAGTGCCAACGATATTATTATCGATGCCCAAGATGTGCCTCTGTCATCCGATGACGCCGAATACGCCAACGAGCCGGAAGGTTTAGGTGAAGAGTTAAAAGCGCAGGAACATGTGATCATTCTCGAAACCCTAGCGCAATGCCAAGGCAGCCGTAAGTTGGTTGCTGAGAAACTAGGGATCAGCGCGCGCACCTTAAGATACAAGATGGCCAGAATGCGCGATATGGGGATTCAATTGCCTAACTAAGTCGAGTTTTGCAACCTTTCTAGCACCATCGCCACTGGTTATCCTTTGGCGATTTCACACCTATGACCTCTGCAATTCTTTTTAGCTCGGCCAAGTAAAAACTTGGCCGTAGTTTTGCATATCCTCGTTATCTTGAGAGTTTAATCGTCAATAACTCGACGATGGGGAGCACGACATGCAAATTGGCGCGAATTCATTACTGCAAGAAATGCAGTCACTTCAAGGTGAAATCAAACCCTCTTTTGGGATTTCACCTAATAATATTGTGCAGCAAGTGAATAACACCAGTGGTGCTGACTTTGGCCAGCTACTTTCACAAGCCATTGGTAATGTGAGTGGTTTGCAGTCAACCTCATCTAACCTCTCGACTCGCTTAGAAATGGGTGATACCACCGTGAGCTTGTCTGATACTGTTATCGCCCGCGAAAAGGCCAGTGTTGCCTTTGAAGCCACTGTACAAGTGCGCAATAAGCTCGTTGAAGCTTATAAAGAAATAATGAGCATGCCTGTTTAGGCCTTGAATAACGCAATTAGCAGGTACGAATCGTGAGCACAGAAATGATTGTCGGATCAAACGCCGGCGTAATGGACCAAGGGGTCCAACAGGAAAATAAATCCGGCGTGCTGGGGAGTCTCGGTGGCGTCGATATGATGCGTCAAATCACCATGATTCTAGCATTAGCCATTTGTTTGGCGCTCGCCGTGTTTGTCATGATCTGGGCACAGGAGCCTGAGTACCGTCCATTGGGTAAAATGGAAACTCAGGAAATGGTGCAAGTACTCGATGTACTTGATAAAAACAAGATCAAATATCAGATCGAAGTTGATGTTGTTAAAGTACCAGAAGATAAATACCAAGAAGTCAAAATGATGCTTAGCCGTGCAGGGGTTAATAGTCCTGCTGCATCGACCCAAGACTTTCTTACCCAAGACAGTGGTTTTGGTGTGAGCCAAAGAATGGAACAGGCTCGCCTCAAGCATAGCCAAGAAGAAAACCTTGCCCGCGCGATTGAACAGTTACAAAGCGTAAGCCGCGCTAAAGTGATTTTAGCGTTACCTAAGGAAAACGTGTTTGCCCGCAATACCGCGCAACCAAGTGCGACCGTTGTGATTAACACTCGTCGTGGCGGTTTAGGCCAAGGAGAGGTCGATGCGATTGTGGATATCGTCGCTTCTGCCGTTCAGGGCCTAGAGCCATCTCGCGTTACCGTCACAGATTCTAACGGCCGTTTACTGAACTCTGGCAGCCAAGATGGCATCTCTGCCAGGGCGCGCCGCGAGCTTGAGTTGGTTCAACAAAAAGAAGCCGAATACCGAACCAAGATTGATTCGATTTTATCGCCTATTCTCGGGCCTGATAATTTTACCTCCCAAGTGGATGTGAGTATGGATTTCACCGCTGTTGAACAAACGGCCAAACGGTTTAATCCAGATTTACCGTCACTACGCAGTGAAATGACGGTTGAAAATAACTCTACTGGTGGCTCGAGTGGGGGGATCCCTGGCGCATTATCGAACCAACCTCCGATGGAATCTAATATTCCTCAGGAGGCTGATAAAGCTACCGAAAGTGTTACCGCAGGTAACTCGCACCGCGAAGCCACTCGTAATTTTGAATTAGACACCACCATCAGCCATACCCGTCAGCAAATTGGCGTAGTGCGCCGCGTGAGTGTGTCAGTTGCGGTGGACTTTAAACCGGGCGCCGCCGGTGAAAATGGCCAAGTGGCACGCGTTGCCCGTACCGAGCAAGAATTAACCAATATCCGCCGTTTACTGGAAGGCGCGGTAGGCTTTAGCGCGCAGCGTGGTGATGTTTTAGAGGTAGTTACTGTTCCCTTTATGGATCAATTGGTTGAAGATGTTCCTGCGCCTGAGCTTTGGGAACAGCCTTGGTTCTGGCGTGCGGTTAAGTTAGGTATCGGTGCCTTAGTTATCTTAGTGCTGATCCTTGCTGTGGTTCGCCCAATGCTCAAACGCTTAATCTATCCTGATAGCGTTAACATGCCAGACGATGCAAGATTGGGTAATGAGCTCGCCGAGATCGAAGATCAATATGCTGCTGACACCTTAGGGATGCTCAATACCAAAGAAGCAGAGTATAGTTATGCCGACGATGGCTCAATTCTTATCCCTAATCTGCATAAAGATGATGATATGATTAAAGCTATCCGTGCGCTTGTGGCCAATGAGCCCGAGCTTTCAACCCAAGTCGTGAAAAACTGGTTACAAGACAATGGCTGAGAATAAATCAAAAGACGCCGCTGAAACCTCAAGTTTCAATATTAAGGATCTCAGTGGCATCGAAAAAACGGCGATTTTACTGTTAAGTTTGAGTGAAGCCGATGCCGCCTCTATTTTAAAGCACTTAGAACCTAAACAAGTGCAAAAGGTCGGTATGGCGATGGCGGCCATGGAAGACTTTGGGCAGGAGAAAGTCATCGGGGTGCATAAGCTGTTTCTCGATGATATTCAAAAATATTCTTCTATTGGCTTCAACAGCGAAGAGTTCGTTCGTAAGGCGTTAACGGCGGCTCTAGGTGAAGACAAAGCCGGTAATTTGATTGAACAAATTATCATGGGCAGCGGCGCCAAAGGTTTGGATTCCCTCAAATGGATGGATGCGCGTCAAGTTGCCACTATCATCCAAAACGAACATCCACAGATCCAAACCATTGTTTTATCGTATTTAGAGCCAGATCAAGCCGCAGAAATTTTCGGTCAGTTTCCCGAGAACACTCGGTTAGACTTAATGATGCGTATCGCCAATCTTGAAGAAGTGCAACCAGCAGCATTGCAAGAATTAAACGACATCATGGAGAAACAATTCGCCGGCCAAGGTGGTGCGCAAGCGGCGAAAATGGGCGGCCTAAAGGCGGCGGCCAACATTATGAACTACCTCGATACCGGTGTCGAAAGTCAGTTAATGGAAACCATGCGCGAAACCGACGAGGAAATGGCGCAGCAGATCCAAGACTTGATGTTTGTATTTGAAAACCTTATCGATGTGGACGACCGTGGTATTCAAACCTTGCTGCGTGAAGTGCAGCAGGATGTATTAATGAAGGCGCTGAAGGGCGCAGACGATCAGCTCAAAGATAAGATTTTAGGCAATATGTCTAAACGGGCCGCCGAATTGCTGCGTGACGATTTAGAGGCGATGGGCCCAATCCGGATCAGCGAAGTGGAAATCGCCCAAAAAGAAATTCTGTCAATTGCACGTCGATTAAGTGACAGCGGTGAAATCATGTTAGGCGGCGGTGGTGGCGATGAGTTCCTCTAATCGGAGTGACAATAGCGACAATAAATTGTCCCATCGGGTGGTGAGCGACTCGGAGATCGAGTTCAGCCATTGGCAATTACCCGATGTGACCCAAACCGAAGAGGTGAGTATTTCAAACCTCTTTGGTTATTCGCCGCAGCAAGCGCCGAAGGCGGTGGCCGCCGAAACCATTGCGCCACCCACCATGGCGGAAATTGAAGATATTCGCGCTCAAGCCGAAGAAGAAGGTTTTAACGAAGGTAAGACGCAAGGTTATGCCGAAGGACTGGAGCAGGGCAGACTCGAAGGTTTAGAGCAAGGCCATACCGAGGGCCTAGCCCAAGGTCATGAGCAAGGGCTTGAGGCTGGGCTTGCTGAAGCCAAGGCATTAGTCAGCCGCTTCGAAGGACTGTTAAGCCAATTTGAAAAGCCATTGCAATTACTCGATGGCGATATTGAACATTCCTTAATGACACTCACTATGGCGCTGGCCAAATCTGTGATTGGTCATGAACTTAAAACTCATCCAGAACAAATCCTGTCGGCGCTACGTTTAGGGGTCGAATCTCTGCCAATCAAGGAGCAAAGCGTCAGTATTCGCATGCATCCCGATGATGTTGCCTTGGTGGAGCAGCTATATTCCAGTACCCAATTGAACCGTAATCAGTGGCAGTTAGAGGCCGATCCCAGCTTAAATTCTGGGGATTGTATTATCAGCAGCCAACGCTCGCTGGTGGACTTAACCCTGTCCTCGCGCATCGATGCGGTGTTTGAGTCCTTACGTAATCAACAGTCCCATTTGAGTCACCAGCAGCAACAGCGCCAAGCGGTTCTCGATGAGGAAAACGCTGCAAAACGGGGATCGAGTTCAGAGCTAGGTGACGAGGCGCAGAGCACCGAGTCCCTGAGTACAGAGTCGCAAGCTGATGGAGAGCAAGATGCAAAATCGCCGCCATCAACTGCTGAATAAACTGAATCATTGCATCAATAACGTGCCCCCATTTCGCGCTGTTGCCTGTGGACAATTAGTGCGCGTGGTCGGCTTAACCTTAGAGGCAAGTGGCTGTCGAGCACCCGTCGGTAGTTTGTGTTCTATTGAGACCATGGCAGGAGAGTTAATTGCCGAAGTCGTTGGTTTTGATGATGAATTATTATATCTCATGCCAATTGAAGAGCTGCGTGGCGTGTTACCCGGTGCACGGGTTGTTCCCCTTGGAGAGCAGGCGGGTCTGAATGTGGGCTTATCCCTGTTAGGGCGCGTGCTCGACGGTAATGGTGTGCCGTTAGACGGCCTCGGCGCGTTATCTACCGAACAGCAGGCGCCAAGACACAGTAACGCCATCAATCCGCTTTCACGCCGTGCGATCACCGAACCACTCGATGTGGGCGTACGCGCCATCAATGCCATGTTAACTGTTGGCAAGGGACAACGTATGGGCTTGTTTGCGGGCTCCGGTGTGGGTAAGAGTGTGCTGTTAGGTATGATGACCCGAGGTACCACGGCCGACATTATTGTGGTGGGGCTCGTTGGGGAGCGTGGCCGCGAAGTCAAAGAATTTATTGAAGAAATCCTAGGTGAAAAGGGGAGAGCGCGATCGGTTGTGGTAGCTGCCCCCGCCGATACTTCACCGCTGATGCGCCTTCGCGCCTGTGAAACCTCGACTCGTATCGCTGAATATTTTCGTGATTTAGGCTATAACGTATTGTTATTAATGGATAGTCTGACTCGTTACGCCCAAGCGCAGCGTGAGATTGCTCTGGCTGTCGGTGAACCGCCGGCGACTAAAGGTTACCCACCATCGGTGTTTGCTAAATTGCCGCGTCTGGTTGAACGGGCGGGCAATGGTGGTCCTGGACAGGGTTCTATCACCGCATTTTACACAGTACTGACCGAGGGCGATGACCAACAGGACCCGATTGCTGATGCTTCTCGGGCGATCCTCGATGGTCATATTGTGCTTTCTCGATCGCTTGCTGATTCTGGGCATTATCCTGCCATTGATATTGAGGCTTCTATTAGCCGTGTGGCGCCTATGGTAATTTCCAATGAACATCTTGAGGCCATGCGCCGCGTCAAGCAAACCTATTCCCTTTATCAGCAGAATAAGGATCTGATTTCTATTGGCGCTTATGCACAAGGGAGCGATCCTCGTATTGATAATGCGATACGTCTACAACCTGCAATGAACGCTTTTCTGCGGCAAACCATGCGTGATGCCTTTAGTTTTGCTGATAGTCAAATGATGCTCGGGCAACTTGCTGCGCAATGTAAATAATTGAGGCCGTTATGGCGAATGCCGATCCCCTATTACTCGTATTAAAGTTAGCCCTCGATGCCGAGGAACAGGCTGCGCTGCTGCTCAAGTCGGCACAACTTGAGTGCCAAAAGCGCCAAAATCAGCTCGATGCGCTAAATAACTATCGCTTGGATTATATGAAGCAGATGCAGTCGCAGCAGGGGCAGGCCATTAGTGCGAGTCATTACCACCAATTCCATCGTTTTATTCGGCAAATCGATGAGGCTATTGCTCAGCAAAATCGTGTCGTAGCCGATGGTGAAAAGCAGAAACACTACCGTCAGCAGCACTGGCTAGAAAAACAAAAAAACGTAAGGCTGTAGAACTACTGTTAGAAAATAAAGAGAAAAAGCGCCAAGTCATTGAGCTCAAAAAAGAGCAAAAAATGACGGATGAATTTGCTTCGCAGCAATTTTTCCGTCGTAAGAAGTAATTAACCAATCCGACAGTCAATAATACTCGAATTTTTAATATCCATTTGTTGGCATTTTATTTGCTTGATTTATGCCAGATATAGCCAAAGCCGTATAAATTGACGTTTGCCCACGCTCTTTTTCCTCTGGGCGGATGTTTAGGAGCTTTTATGCAACAAATGAACAATATCCTATTAGTATCTAATGCGAAAAATAGTGCTGGCTCAAGTAAAATATTGGGGCAAGATGCTAATAGTGAAGACTTTTCTGCAGCGTTGGCTTTAGTCACATCCGTATCTTCCCCCTCGACTAAACCCCCAGTGTCTCAGGATGTTGCCGTCAAATCTGCCAAAGTGGAAGCCAGCACTGACGATACCAACACTGATGATGAAGCCGATATCAACTTGATTTTTGCCCAGATTGGTATGGCAAATGAGATGAAGAAAGCGGCAGCGCCGGGCGAGTCTTTGCCGCTTGAGGCTGATATCACGGTAACGGATGATGCCGATGCCGACTCACCCTCGTTATTAGTCGATGCTCCATCTCAGACCGACAACTCTATTGTTGACGGCACTTTTTCCGATGAAATGGCTAAGTACGCTCAGCCCTCTAACACTGGTCTTGGCGATAACAAACTGAACGTTAGTACTGAATCAGAAGGCTCTGGGGCAGTCGCTCCAAAGGCGGCCGGACAAAATACTGCACAAGTCACCGTACCGCTATTACAACAGCAAGCCTCACAACAGAACGCCGTTGATGCTGAAAGTGTAGAACCACAGATTTCAGCGGCTGATGTCGATGCTTTGGTTGCGGCCGTGACTGTGGCTGAGACGGATACTCAAGGTACCTCTGTTGATGAGCCGCATTTGATTGATGATGCAGCGTTACTTACAGGTCTGCGCAGCGAAAAGTTCGTTAAACCGCCCGAAAATCATATTTTACCCATCGAGGGTGAGCCCGTATTAGGGGGAAAAGAGCTTGGTACCACAGACATTGGCGCTAAGGCGATAAATGTGTCGACGCAGCCAGCAGATAAAGCACTTGCATTTCAAAGCATGGCATCACAAGCCGTTGATAATCAAACACCAATCAAAGCGGCCAATGCCTCTGCGAGTGATGTTTTAACGACGAATTCGGCCACAGCCGCGAATACTAACGATCTTAATACCTTAGGCACTAATGTAGCGACTAATGTATCAGGTACCACAGCCATCGACCCGAGTCTTACTGCTGACACCCCATCCCGCGCCGAGATTTCAGCAGGCTTTTTGCTAAAAGACGCTAAGTTAGCGGTTACTCTCGATGCGCAGCAAGATAGCCAAGTTGCTGCTTTAAGCTCTGGCAGTGAAGAGACGGGCAGCGAGTTTAAGCCTGTTGAATTTAAACCTGTATCCTCATTGCATTCTTTGACTACGCAGGTAACAAATCGTCAGGATATTCCACAAGTGCAGCTTTCCTTGCGCCAAGGTGTAGAAACTCAAAACCAAATGCAGGAGATGATCCAGCGTTTTTCACCCGTGATGAAACAGCAGTTGGTGACTATGGTAAGTCAAGGGATCCAGCAGGCTGAAATTCGGTTAGATCCGCCAGAACTGGGTCATATGCTAGTTAAAGTGCAAGTACATGGCGACCAAACGCAAGTACAATTCCATGTTGCTCAGGCGCAGACCCGCGATGTGGTTGAGCAAGCGATTCCTCGTTTACGTGAATTATTACAAGAACAAGGCATGCAACTCGCTGACAGTCACGTCTCTCAAGGTGACCAAGGACAACGCCGTGAGGGAGGATTTGCAGACAGTGGCGGTTCAAGTGGTGGAAATGTGGATGATTTCTCGGCAGAAGAACTCGATTTAGGTTTAAATCAAGCAACTAGTTTAAATTCGGGTATAGATTATTACGCTTAAGCAGGTAACCTATAGTAACAAAGTGGATTATAAACTGAGCCTTAATCCCATTCCCAAATTTAGCCTATTTAAAGAGAACAGAAAATGGCCAAGGAAGAATCACTAGAACTTGAAAGTACTGAAGCACCAAAAAGTAAAAAGAAGCTATTTATTTTTATCGGTGTGGGTGTCTTTGTTGCGCTATTAATTGGTGGCGCGCTTTGGTTTTTCCTTGGAAGTAGTGAAGAGGCTCCTGTCGAGGCCGAAGGTACTAAAACCGAAACGGCAGCGCCGGCTGCTGAGCCGGCATTGGCAGCTTATGTGCCGATGCCTCGCCCATTTTTATTTAACCTTCCAGGACCGGATCGCGCTCGGCTTGTCGAAATCAAAGTGCAACTTATGGTCAGAGGTCAAGATGATGATGTGTTGACCCAAAAGCACATTCCATTGATTGAAGATGCGCTGCTAACCACTTTTAGTGGTGCCGATGTGCAAAAGCTAAGTACACAGGCGGGTAAAGATGAATTACGACAATTAGCCCTGTTGAGCGTACAAAACACGTTGCAATCTGTAACGGGACGTAAAGTGGTTGAAAAAGTGCTCTTTACTGGTTTTGTCATGCAATAACCTTTCATCTTCAGCACCTTAAAGAGGCGAAGACAATACTGTGAGTGATTTATTAAGCCAAGACGAAATTGATGCGCTCTTACACGGGGTCGATGATGTCGAAGAGGATGATGAGCTTGATGCCGCTGGGCAGGAGGCTCGTTCCTACGATTTTTCTTCCCAAGATCGGATTGTGCGTGGTCGTATGCCCACGCTCGAAATTGTTAATGAGCGTTTTGCCCGTCACCTGCGGATCAGCATGTTTAACATGATGCGTCGCGCGGCCGAAGTGTCGATCAACGGCGTGCAAATGCTCAAGTTTGGTGAGTACGTACATACCCTATTCGTCCCAACCAGTCTGAACATGGTACGTTTCCACCCCCTAAAAGGTACTGCGCTGATTACCATGGAAGCGCGACTGGTATTTATTTTGGTGGATAACTTTTTTGGTGGTGATGGCCGTTTCCACGCCAAGATTGAAGGGCGGGAATTTACCCCCACTGAACGGCGTATTGTGCAGTTATTACTTAAAATTATCTTTGAAGATTATAAAGATGCTTGGGCACCCGTGATGGATGTGGAGTTTGATTATTTAGACTCCGAAGTTAACCCAGCGATGGCTAACATTGTCAGTCCAACTGAAGTTGTTGTCATTAACTCCTTCCATATCGAAGTGGATGGTGGTGGCGGTGATTTCCACATCACGATGCCATATTCGATGATTGAGCCAATCCGCGAATTACTCGATGCGGGCGTACAGAGTGATAAACAAGATACCGATATGCGTTGGTCGCAGGCGCTGCATGACGAGATTATGGACGTTAAAGTAGGCTTTGATGCCACCGTGGTTGAGCACGAACTCACACTCAAAGATGTAATGAACTTTAAGGCTGGGGATATTATCCCTATTGAATTACCAGAGTACATTATGATGAGAATTGAGGACTTACCGACTTACCGCTGTAAAATGGGACGTTCACGAGATAATCTAGCACTTAAAATTTACGAAAAAATCCCTCGTCCTGAGACGGTCAAATCCGAATTACAATTAGTGACGCGTAAAGGCAAAGCTAGAGACATATCAGAATTATAAAGGTGGAGTGAGATGAGTACAGATGATGATTGGGCAGCAGCGATGGCCGAACAAGCTCTGGAAGAGGCTAATGCCGTTGATCTTGATGAGCTAGTGGATGACTCACAGCCGATTAGCAAGGCAGAAGCGGCTAAGTTAGATACCATTTTAGATATACCTGTGACGATTTCGATGGAAGTTGGTCGCAGCTTCATCAGTATCCGTAACCTGTTACAGCTGAACCAAGGTTCAGTAGTTGAGCTCGACAGAGTTGCAGGTGAACCGTTGGATGTGATGGTCAATGGCACGCTTATCGCCCATGGTGAAGTGGTGGTGGTAAACGATAAATTTGGTATTCGCTTAACAGATGTAATTAGTCAGACTGAGCGAATTAAAAAGCTTAAGTAATATCACTCATTAAGAAAAAGCCTGAAGGAGCGAGATGAGCACATCGGTAATTCTCAATGCCGCGTCAGCAGCTCAGGCGAGTGTCGCTGAAGTGGCCACCCAAGGTGCAGTGGCGACAGCAAAAGTGACTGAGCCATCACAAATGGCAGCAGCGGCGAGTATGCTCGGTGGGCTTATTTTAGTTCTGTTGCTTATTTTCGCCTTAGCTTACCTGCTAAGGCGATTTAATTTAGTGCCAACCAATCATAGTGTGCTCAAAACCCTTGCAGTAACATCCCTTGGTCAGAAAGAGCGCCTTGTTTTAGTTCAAGTGGGTGAACAGCAGTATTTACTTGGCGTGAGTGGGCAACAAGTTAATTTAATTGATAAATTAGCTGAGCCTATCGAAATTGAGTCCGTATCTTTTGCGGACAAGCTACGGCAGGCGAAATTAAAACAATGATGAAGTACATACTCACTTTTATAGGGATCAGTGCACTGATGTTTGCGACCTCGGTAGGCGCTGCCGATGGTGTACTGCCTGCGGTAACCGTAAAAACCGCCGCCGATGGTTCGACCGAATATTCGGTTACCATGCAAATCCTATTGCTAATGACTTCGCTGAGTTTTTTACCCGCCATGGTCATTATGTTGACGTCCTTTACCCGCATCATTGTGGTGCTCTCCATTTTGCGCCAAGCGATTGGTTTACAGCAGACTCCGTCTAACCAAGTCTTAATCGGTATGAGCCTGTTTATGACCTTTTTCATTATGGCGCCAGTGTTCGACAAAATTTATGACCAAGGGGTAAAACCTTATATTGATGAACAGCTTACTCTGCAACAGGCCTTCGATAAGGGCAAAGAGCCATTACGGGCATTTATGTTAGGGCAAGTGCGTACCACGGATCTCAAAACCTTTATCGATATTTCGGGTTACCAGAATATTAATTCACCCGAAGAAGCACCAATGAGTGTGCTTGTGCCTGCATTTATCACCAGCGAGCTCAAAACGGCCTTTCAAATTGGTTTTATGTTGTTTGTGCCTTTTTTAGTACTCGATTTAGTGGTTGCCAGTATCTTAATGGCCATGGGGATGATGATGCTCTCGCCTATGATTGTGTCATTGCCCTTTAAAATTATGCTGTTTGTACTTGTTGATGGCTGGGGGCTTGTGATGGGCACCTTAGCCAATAGCTTTGGTTAGACAGGCGGAGTACTGAGATGACGCCAGAAGCGCTGATCGATATTTTTCGCGAAGCTCTAGCTGTTATTGTGATGATGGTTTCGGCTATTGTTCTGCCTGGGCTCGGCATTGGCTTAATTGTGGCGGTATTCCAAGCTGCGACCTCAATTAACGAGCAAACTTTAAGTTTTTTACCTCGACTTATTGTGACCTTGCTTGCTTTGATGTTAATGGGTCATTGGTTAGTACAGACCTTAATGGATTTCTTTATTGAAATGGTTAACCGTATTCCTCAAGTGGTAGGTTAATCCCATGGAGTTGCTGCTTGATACGTTAATGCAAACCATTGCTTCGTATATGTGGCCACTGTTTCGAGTCGCCAGTATGCTGATGGTTATGGTGGTGTTTGGCGCGGCAACAACTCCCACTCGTGTGCGTTTACTTCTTGCTATTGCCATAACCCTCGCAATAGCCCCCGTGTTGCCGCCCGTTAAGGATGCAGAACTCTTTTCCTTAAGCGCCGTTTTTATTACTGCACAGCAAATTATTATTGGTGTTGCCATGGGTTTTGTGACCCAAATGGTGATGCAAACCTTTGTGTTAACGGGTCAGATTATCGGCATGCAGACCAGCTTAGGTTTTGCCTCTATGGTTGATCCGAGCTCAGGACAACAAACTCCAGTGATTGGTAACTTCTTCCTGTTGCTCGCAACCTTAATTTTTTTAGCTGTTGATGGTCATCTGTTGATGATCCGTATGCTTGTGGCCAGTTTTGATACACTGCCGATTTCTAATGTGGGATTAACGTTGACCAGCTATCGCGCGTTGGCGGAATGGGGGTCTTATATGTTTGGCGCGGCATTAACTATGTCGCTGTCAGCAATTATCGCGTTATTGGTAGTCAATTTATCCTTTGGGGTTATGACCCGCGCTGCACCACAGCTAAACATTTTTTCGATTGGTTTTCCGATTACGATGATCGGTGGATTGTTAATTTTATGGTTAACCTTAACTCCTGTTATGGCTCATTTCGATGAAGTATGGTCATCGGCACAGCTTTTGCTGTGTGATATTTTAGGGCTTCAGTGTCAAGCCGATGGCATACTTTAACCGGATAGGAACGCGTAATGGCTGAAGAAAGTAGCGGCGAACGCAGCGAGGAACCCACCGGGAGGCGCCTCGAACAGGCGCGGGAAAAAGGTCAGGTTGCCCGTTCCAAAGAATTAGGTACGGCCACAGTTCTGCTTTCGGCTGCAACAGGACTGTATATGCTCGGTCCTGGTATTGCAAAAGCACTTTCCAATGTGTTTGAACGTGTGTTTACCATGGATAGAGCTGCAATTTTTGATACTAATCAAATGTTTAATGTCTGGGGCGTTGTCGGCGGCGAAATAGGTTGGCCGTTGCTTAAGATTATGCTGCTGATTGTGGTGGTGGCATTTATCGGAAACGTGTCCCTTGGTGGAATGAATTTTTCTACCCAAGCCATGATGCCTAAAGCCAGCAAAATGAGCCCGATTGCGGGTTTTAAACGGATGTTTGGTGTGCAAGCCTTGGTTGAATTAACAAAGGGCATTGCTAAGTTTTCTGTTGTTGCGTTGGCGGCATATTTTCTTCTAAATCATTACTTTAATGATATTTTACTCCTTTCTGCCGATCATCTTCCTGGGAATGTCTACCACGCCTTAGATTTACTGGTATGGATGTTTATCCTACTTTGCTCTTCCGTATTATTCATTGTGGTAATCGATGTGCCATTTCAGATCTGGAACCATAATAAACAGCTGAAAATGACTAAGCAGGAGGTCAAAGACGAGTATAAAGATACCGAGGGTAAACCTGAGGTCAAAGGGCGAGTCCGCCAAATGCAGCGTGAATTAGCGCAGCGACGCATGATGGCCGAAGTTCCCAATGCGGATGTGATTGTGGTGAACCCTGAGCACTATGCAGTGGCGATAAAATATGATGTTAAGCGCTCTGCAGCACCGTTTGTGATTGCTAAGGGCGTCGATGAGGTTGCCTTTAAAATTCGTGAGGTAGCAAGGGCGCATAATATAGCCATCGTTACTGCACCACCACTTGCGCGGGCGATTTACCATACCACTAAACTTGATCAACAAGTCCCTGAAGGTCTATTTACCGCGGTAGCACAGGTACTCGCTTATGTATTCCAGTTAAGGCAGTATCAAAAAGGGCGTGGCCGCAAACCTATCCCTATCCCCGTTAATCAACCTATTCCTGAAGATCTGAAGTACTAGTAACGATAGATGTTTCAGTATTATTTTTGCAGTTAAATGCAGCCATCAGGAATCGTCTTGTAAGCCCTTACTCTTACTTTCTGTCATAAAAGCTGCTCGTCATTTGAGTAGAACAACCACACATCTTTCTTCGTTTCGGCCAGAATGAACAAAATGTAATCTTGAAATCTCAGCAAGTCCTAGTAACGAGTAAATAGTGCTCTAACGTAAAGTTAGCTAGCTACATATTAGCTTCACTACCTGATTGTTAGTTGTTGGCGTGCTTTTTGCTTTTAGGCTGTTATACGTCAAAGTTTAGGTATCTGTGAATGGATGTTAAAGCCTCCCTAGGCCAAATAAAACAGTTGAAGCTAAGCTCTTTTAAGGGCATTGGTACGCCAGCGCTAGTGCTTGCAGCATTAGCGATGATTGTACTGCCAATTCCCCCGTTTCTACTCGACATCTTATTTTCCTTTAACATTGCTTTAGCCTTGATTGTGCTTTTGGTCGCGATTTATACCGATAGACCTTTAGACTTTGCTGCCTTTCCAACCGTTTTATTAGTTGCGACACTGCTTCGACTTGCACTTAACGTGGCATCGACCCGTGTGGTATTACTCGAAGGTCACAACGGTGGTGATGCGGCGGGTAAGGTCATTGAAGCCTTTGGCTCCGTAGTGATTGGTGGTAACTATGCCGTTGGTCTAGTTGTATTTATCATTCTGATTATTATCAACTTTGCTGTTGTTACCAAAGGTGCTGGCCGGATTGCTGAGGTGAGTGCTCGCTTTACCTTGGATGCGATGCCCGGTAAGCAAATGGCAATTGATGCTGACTTAAATGCGGGCATCATTAATCAAGATCAAGCCAGAACTAGGCGGGCTGAAGTCACCCGCGAAGCTGACTTTTATGGCGCAATGGACGGTGCGTCTAAGTTCGTTAAGGGCGATGCTATCGCGGGTATCATGATTTTAGTGATCAACATTCTCGGTGGTTTTATTATCGGGATTGTGCAGCATGGTTTGACATTCTCTCAAGCGGTTGAAATTTATACCCTCTTAACAATAGGTGACGGGTTAGTCGCCCAAATCCCAGGCTTATTACTGTCAATTGCTGCGGCATTGATGGTAACTCGCCAAAATGAATCTGGCGATATGGGTCAGATGTTGATGAGTCAGATGTTTGACAGTCATAAATCGCTAGGGATTGCTGCTGGCGTATTGTTCGTTATGGGGATTGTGCCTGGAATGCCGCACATGGCGTTTTTAAGTTTCGCCGTTTTAACGGGATGTGCGGCTTATTTTATATTTAAACGTAATGAGGCTAAACGTGCCAAAGCCCTCGAACAAGTCAAAACGGGCCCAACGGAAAGAGCCGAAAGAGAGCCTAAGGAACTTAGCTGGGACGATGTGCATCATGTTGACACTATCGGTCTTGAAGTGGGTTACCGTTTAATCCCCTTAGTCGATAAAGGTCAAGGTGGAGAATTACTCAGCCGGATCAAAGGTGTACGTAAAAAGCTTTCGCAAGAATTGGGATTCTTGGTTCCTGCGGTTCACATACGTGACAATTTAGACCTTTCGCCTAATGCCTATCGTATTTCTCTTATGGGCGTTGTTGTAGGGGAGGCGGATATTCGCCATGACTGCGAGCTCGCCATTAATCCGGGACAAGTGTACGGTAAGTTAGATGGCATTGAGACCCGTGATCCTGCCTTTGGTCTCGAAGCCGTGTGGATTGCCCCTGAGCTGCGTGAACATGCCCAAACCTTAGGGTATACGGTAGTGGATGCCGCGACGGTAGTGGCAACTCATATCAGCCAAATATTGACGAATAATGCAGCAAAACTTTTAGGTTACGAAGAAGTGCAACAACTGATGGATATGCTTGCTAAACACTCGCCTAAGTTGGTGGATGGCTTTATTCCTGATGTGATGCCGCTCGGAAATGTCGTAAAAGTGATGCAAAACCTATTAAATGAAGGAGTTTCTGTCAGAGACTTGCGTACCATAGTGCAAACTTTGTTAGAATACGGCACTAAGAGTAACGATACTGAAGTGTTAACTGCGGCGGTGCGTATTGCATTGAAGCGCATGATCGTTCAAGAGATCTCTGGCCCTGAACTCGAAATCCCCGTCATAACTTTGGCGCCAGAGTTGGAACAGATGTTGCATCAATCAATGCAAGCAACGGGTGGAGATGGTCCCAATATCGAGCCAGGTCTTGCGGAGCGTATGCAACAATCCTTAGCGGATGCCGCTCAAAAGCAAGAAATGGTCGGACAGCCTGCCATTTTGCTAACGTCTGGTATGTTACGTGCGACCCTGTCTCGCTTTGTTAAATATACTATTCCTAATCTCAGAGTGATTTCTTACCAAGAAATCCCCGATGAAAAGCAAATACGCATCGTATCTGCCGTCGGCCAGTAGAGGACGCATAAGTGAAGATTAAACGTTTTTTTGCCAAAGACATGCGTGCTGCACTGGCCCAAGTGAAGGACACGCTCGGCTCCGATGCGGTGATTATGTCCAATAAAAAGGTGAACGGCGGTATTGAGATTGTCGCTGCCGTTGACTACGACGAGCCAAAAGCGAAAGCGCCTGCTGCGACTCCGACCTTTATGGATGTGAGTGATGACTTAGTTTCGCTCGGTGCCAAAGCGCCTATCCGCGCTGAAACTAAGCTAAAACCCTCGGCGCCAGCGGACTCACTCCAAGCCTTGCTTGAGAAGCAACAAAATCGTTTAAACCAACAACTCACGCATCAACAACAAGATGCAGAGCTTCCTGCATGGGCTAAAGGATTACAAGCTACCGCAGCTGCGCCTAAAGCTGAGCGCCGTGATATGGGCAATCCCTTCGATAAAAAGTCACAAAGTTCGCAAAAGCAAAATGCCGATCTTGAAGCCATGCGCGACGAGTTATCATCCTTACGTAATTTGTTGACCCATCAGGTTTCAGCATTGATGACTGAGCATAAAAAGCGTATCGACCCTGTCGGTGCCATGCTGGAGTCAAAGTTGTTGGAGGCCGAGTTTTCACCAGCGGTGGCAAACAAATTAGCTGCGCTGAGCCAACACTATACTCCTGCAGAATTAGTTCGTGCACTGCCGCAAAGTCTTGCGAATATGCTTGATAATCAAGGTGATGATATTGTTAAGCAAGGCGGTGTTGTGGCATTAGTTGGTCCCACTGGAGTGGGGAAAACCACTTCCTTGGCTAAACTGGCCGCACGCTTTGCTGCTCACCATGGTGCTGACCAAGTGGCATTGATTACCACAGATCATTATCGTATTGGCGCCTATGAGCAATTGGCCACCTATGGCAAAATCATGGGCTGCCCAGTCAAACAAGCCCATGACCTTGCTGAACTAGAGCAAATTCTGTATCAGTTTAGAAATCGCAAGCTAGTATTGATAGATACCGCGGGTATGGGCCAACGAGATATGCGGCTTTACCAGCAACTTGATAATTTAACTGCAAATAGCAGAATACCTATCCGCAGTTATCTGGTACTGTCTGCCACAGGACAGCGCCGCGTGCTGCAAGATGCTGTAAATCACTTTAAACGCATTCCCTTATCTGGTGTTGTACTCACCAAACTTGATGAATCTGTGTCTTTAGCGGGCGCATTAAGTGTGTTGATCCAAAGTGGATTGCCATTAAGTTATGTTACGGATGGGCAGCGAGTGCCCGAAGATATGAAAGTTGCTGATACTTTGATGCTCGCTGAGCAAGCATTAGCGGCCTTAGAAAACACAGAACAACAATCGTTACCAGACACAGCGTGGTCAGATAATATGACCTGTGCATTTGAGTAGAGTTATGACCCTGGATCAAGCAAGTGGTTTACGTATGATGAATCAACCCTATAACGAAAAAGTGAAAGTAATCGCGGTTACGGGTGGTAAAGGTGGTGTGGGTAAAACCAGCGTATCCATCAATACTGCCGTAGCATTAGCCGAGAAGGGCAAGCGTGTCTTAGTGCTTGATGCTGACCTTGGCTTAGCAAACGTCGATGTCATGTTAGGGATCCGTGCTGAACGTAACCTTTCCCATGTATTGTCTGGCGATGCTGAGTTAGATGACATTATTGTCCGGGGGCCTAAAGGTATTGGGATTGTGCCAGCCACATCGGGTACTCAGGGCATGGTTGAGCTAAGTCCTGCGCAACATGCGGGCTTTATTCGTGCTTTCAGTGAGATGCGCACCCAGTTTGATATCCTCATCGTGGATACTGCCGCGGGGATTTCTGACATGGTACTCAGTTTCTCCCGTGCGTCACAGGATGTGTTGGTTGTTGTTTGTGACGAACCAACGTCTATTACTGACGCCTATGCGTTAATCAAAATCCTCAGCCGTGAACACGGCGTCTTCCGCTTTAAAATTGTTGCAAATATGGTGCGTAGTTTACGCGAAGGTATGGAATTGTTTGCTAAACTCAGTAAAGTGACCGACAGATTCTTGGACGTGGCACTTGAATTAGTTGCGACCATTCCATTTGATGAAAATTTGCGTAAATCGGTTCGCAAGCAAAAGTTAGTGGTTGAAGCTTATCCTAAGTCTCCCGCTGCGATTGCTTACCAAGGTCTAGCGAATAAAATTATGAGCTGGCCAGTACCACAGCAACCTGGTGGGCATTTGGAGTTTTTCGTTGAGCGCTTAGTTCAACGACCAGATTTTCAAGAGGAAAAAACGAGTGAATAAAGCCGCAGCGTATACTTGTTTAGACAATAAAACGTCAATCGTTGAACAGTATGCACCGTTGGTTAAAAGAATTGCACATCACTTGCTCGCCAGATTACCTGCCTCTGTGCAGTTAGATGACCTGCTACAGGCGGGGATGATGGGATTATTAGAAGCATCATCTAAGTTTGATGGCGGTAAAGGTGCAAAGTTTGAAACCTTCGCCGGCATAAGGATCCGTGGCGCCATGTTGGATGAAATCCGCCGTGGCGATTGGGTTCCTCGTTCTGTCCACCGAAATAATCGTCGAGTTGCCCAAGCCATTGATGAATTAGAGCAAGTGCTAGGTCGTGATGCGCGCGACACAGAAATTGCAGAAAAACTTGATATGACGCTCGATGAGTACCATCATATTCTTAATGATGTTTCTGTTGGTAAAATCATAGGGATAGAAGACTTAGGCGTATCACAGGATATACTCACTACAAGTGATGATGTTAGCGATGGTACGTTTGAGGTCTTGGCAGAAACCCAGTTTCATTCTGCACTTGTTGAGGCGATAAAATTATTGCCCGAAAGGGACGCGCTAGTGCTATCGTTATACTACGATGAAGCATTGAATTTAAAAGAGATTGGCGCCATTCTTGAGGTAAGCGAATCGCGTGTTAGCCAGATATTAAGTCAGGCAATGTTGCGACTCAAAGGCAAACTCAAGCATTGGACATAAGTATAATTATTAATTGAGCACTGAATGTCAGCTCACCGGAGGAAACCTTGGACAAGAATATGAAGATTCTCATCGTTGATGACTTTTCGACAATGAGACGTATCATCAAGAACTTGTTGCGAGACTTGGGCTTTAACAACACCCAGGAAGCGGACGATGGCTCAACCGCCTTGCCAATGTTGCAAAAAGGCGATTTTGATTTTGTCGTTACAGACTGGAATATGCCAGGCATGCAGGGTATCGATTTACTTAAAGCCATTAGGGCCGATGACTCCTTGAAGCATCTACCGGTATTAATGGTCACTGCCGAGGCAAAACGTGAACAAATTATTGCTGCTGCACAAGCGGGTGTGAATGGGTATGTGGTAAAGCCTTTTACCGCAGCAACATTGAAAGAGAAGCTAGATAAAATATTTGAACGACTCGCTTAAGCAGGGATGAGCTATGAAGTCACATACATCAGGGCTCATCACGCTCGAGCATGCTCAGCGTTTAGTCGAACTGTTAAGCGCGAATGAACAAAATCAAGCTGATGATTTATTAAGAGAACTGGCAGCTCCTCTTCAGAGGGAACTTTTTGATGAGGTAGGCAAACTCACTCGCCAATTGCATAGCGCTCTTATGGATTTCCAAATCGATAATCGGTTAGTTGAGTTAGCCAATACAGAAATACCCGATGCTAAGGAACGGCTAAGTTATGTCATTGACATGACTGAACAAGCTGCAAATAAGACTATGGATGCTGTTGAGGAGTGCTTGCCGTTAGCGAATGCATTAACCGCGAACATCCAACAAGTGATGCCATCGTGGGACAAATTAATGCGTCGTGAAATTGCCCTCAGTGATTTTAAGGTGCTTTGCCATAACGTTCAGCATTTGATGTCGCGAAGTGAATTGGACTCAAACCGATTACGCGAATTGCTCAACCAAATATTGATGGCGCAGGATTTTCAAGACCTGACTGGACAAATGATCCGCAGGGTAATCGATCTAGTGATGGAAGTTGAAAGTAATCTGGTGTCTATGCTGACGGTGTTTGGTGAGCAGCCAATGATTGAGAGTCAGATTACTCAGAAAAATAATATTGAAGCTGAAGGGCCGATAATGAATGCCGAGCTTCGTCAAGATGTAGTAACAGGTCAAGACGAAGTGGATGATCTGCTATCGAGTCTGGGTTTCTAACTGGGAGTCAATTTGATGGCCTTTGATGTAGATGAAGAGATACTCCAGGACTTTTTAATCGAGGCGGGGGAAATATTAGAGTTGCTTCAAGAGCAGCTTGTTGCCCTTGAGAATAATCCTGATGATACTGACTTGCTAAATGCCATTTTTAGGGGGTTTCACACCGTAAAGGGCGGCGCAGGTTTCCTAAGTTTGACTCCCATGGTTGATGTCTGCCATGAGGCAGAAAACACATTCGATTTATTGCGTACTGGCAAGCGCAGTGTCACAGCAGAATTAATGGATATTATTCTTCAAGCTGTTGATGCGATTAACACCATGTTTGCTCAAACCCAGCAGGGAGAGCAACAAGATCCTGCTGATGCTGCATTACTTGCAAAGTTAAAGTTACTTAGTTCTGGTGAGCCTCTGCCGTCAGAATTAGGACAAACTGCGTCAGAGCCTCAATCTATTGCTGAGCCCGAACCCGAGTCCGTTATTGAAACTGTTGTTGACGTTGTCGCAGTTGAAGAGATGCCTGTTGAGGCTGTGAGTTCTTCAAACTCAAGTATTGATGAGATTAATGAAGCGGAGTTTGAGGCTTTGCTTGATGCACTGCACGGTAGTGGAAAAGGTCCCGGTGTGACTAACACTACTCATGCTGATGTTGTGGCAGCACCCACTGCGTCAACTCCCTCTGTATCAAATACAGCCAAGCCTAAAGTACAACAAGCTACCAGCTCGGGTGATGATATCACTGACGATGAGTTTGAAGCCCTGCTTGATGAGCTTCATGGTTCAGGAAAATTTAATGGCAAAGTAGATACACCTATATCACCTCAGCCTAAGGTTGAAACTGTTGCTGTGCCAGTGTCAACACCAACACCAACTGCTGTTGCTGTCGATTCAGACGAAATTACTGACGATGAATTTGAGCGTTTACTCGACGAACTTCATGGAAAAGGTGGGGCACCAGCCAAAGCTGTTGCAAAAGTGGAATCTGCGAAACCGACTCCCACTCCTGCCACATCTGCTGCGGCTCCTGCTGTGCCTAAAGCCAGTGTTACTCCTGTAACCACTCCAGCGGTTAAACCTCAGGCCGAAGTTGCGCTCGCCGAGAAGGCTCCTGTTAAAGCTGCCGCTGCCGCATCAGCAAATGTTCCTCAAGGTGAAACGACCGTTCGCGTAGATACTGCACGACTCGACCAAATCATGAATATGGTGGGAGAGCTAGTATTAGTACGTAACCGTTTGGTGAGTTTGGGCATTAGTCGTGATGACGAAGAGATGTCTAAGGCACTCGCGAATCTAGATTTAGTGACTGCTGATTTGCAAGGCGCGGTCATGAAAACCCGTATGCAGCCTATTAAAAAGGTTTTTGGCCGTTTCCCTCGCGTTGTTCGTGATTTAGCCCGTACGCTCAATAAAGAAATTGATTTAGTGTTGGTCGGTGAAGAAACTGACCTTGATAAAAACTTGGTTGAGGCGCTGGCGGATCCTTTAGTTCACTTGGTCCGTAACTCGGTCGACCATGGTATTGAAATGCCAAATGACCGTGAAGCCTCTGGCAAACCCAGGACGGGGACGATTACTCTATCGGCAAGCCAAGAGGGTGACCATATTCTGCTAAAAATCGAAGATGATGGCGCAGGTATGGATCCCGAAAAGTTAAAACAAATTGCCATTAAACGTGGCGTGTTGGATGAAGATTCCGCTGCGCGTATGACGGACAATGAAGCTTATAACTTGATCTTTGCCCCAGGCTTTTCGACCAAGGTCGAGATTTCAGATATCTCTGGTCGTGGCGTGGGAATGGACGTGGTTAAAACCCGTATCACCCAACTCAACGGTACTGTGCATATTGACTCGATGAAAGGCAAAGGCACCATACTTGAGATTAAAGTGCCGTTAACCTTGGCAATTATGCCAACGCTTATGGTTGATGTTGCGAAACAAGTTTTTGCATTACCTTTATCCAGTGTTAATGAGATTTTTCATCTCGATCTTACCAAAACCAATATTGTTGACGGACAACTCACTGTCATCGTTCGCAACAAGGCCGTGCCGCTCTTCTATCTAGAGCATTGGTTGCATCGAAATAAAACTACCTTCAAACATGGTGACAAGAAACATGGTCATGTTGTGATAGTGCAGTTAGGTATGATGCAGATCGGTTTTGTTGTGGATGCACTGATTGGCCAAGAAGAGGTGGTGATTAAGCCACTGGGAGCCTTGTTGCACGGTACGCCAGGTATGGCTGGGGCAACGATTACATCCGATGGTGGTATTGCGCTTATCTTGGATGTTCCTGGGTTATTAAAGCATTATGCGAAAAATAAAAGTTAGTTCCCAAGTTAAGGAATGGAATGGCCATTAAAGTATTAGTCGTTGATGACTCAAGCTTTTTTAGACGACGTGTTAGTGAAATAGTCAATCAAGATCCTGAACTGGAAGTGATCGCGACGGCTGCTAACGGGGCTGAAGCAGTGAAGATGGCTGCTGAGCTTAATCCCCAAGTAATCACTATGGACATTGAAATGCCTGTCATGGACGGTATCACCGCCGTCCGTGAAATCATGGCAAAGTGTCCAACCCCGATTCTGATGTTTTCATCGTTAACCCATGATGGCGCTAAGGCCACCTTAGACGCCCTAGATGCGGGTGCGTTAGATTTTTTACCTAAACGTTTTGAAGATATCGCGACCAATAAAGATGAAGCGATTTTGTTATTGCAGCAAAGAGTCAAGGCTCTTGGTCGTCGTCGAATTTTCCGTCCAGTGGCGCGTCCTAGCGTTGCCCCAATTACCCCAAGACCAAGCACGGGCTCGGTATTAGGGAATGTGACCACACCTGTTCAAAGTGCTCCTGCGCCAGTGCGCACGTCACCTGTATCGTCCATTCGTGCTAGTGGTAAACAATACAAATTATTGTTAATTGGTACGTCGACGGGGGGGCCTGTCGCCTTACAGAAAATTTTGACTCAGTTTCCAGCAAATTATCC
Organism: Shewanella sp. POL2; assembly: GCF_000282755.1. Classification (NCBI taxonomy): domain Bacteria; kingdom Pseudomonadati; phylum Pseudomonadota; class Gammaproteobacteria; order Alteromonadales; family Shewanellaceae; genus Shewanella; species Shewanella sp. POL2. Next base: position 26,484 of record NZ_AKZL01000001.1, on the reverse strand, counting down.
GCATCCTATTTTGCTGATCCAACACATGCCAGCCGCTTTTACTCCAGCATTTGCGAATCGTTTAAATGGTTTATGTAAAATCGAGGTAAAAGAAGCGGCAAATGGCGATATTTTGCGTCCAGGTTTTGCGTATCTAGCGCCAGGTGGAATGCAGATGATGGTAGAGCGTACAGGCGTCACAGGCCGAATAAAAGTGCTCGCTGGTAGTGCTGAAATGAATTATAAGCCTTGTGTCGATATCACTTTTGCTTCAGCCTCAAAAGCCTACGGTGGAGATGTGCTTGCGGTAGTGTTAACTGGAATGGGAGCTGACGGCCGAGAAGGAGCACGCATGCTTAAAGCTGCTGGTGCGACCATTTGGGCGCAGGATGAAGCGAGTTGTGTCGTTTATGGCATGCCTCAAGCAGTGGCTAGTGCGGGAATTGCCACTCAATCCATTTCATTGGAGCACATGGCTGAGTCGATTTTAAAAGAGTCTGCACGTGGCTAGCAGCAAGTCACAGATAAGCACAAATATTGTGCTTATTATGGTGCTAATGATGATGACGATAGTTTGTCTTGGTGCCTTAAGTTTCGATTATCATCGAAAAAACATAAAATTGCTTGCTGATGTTAAACGCTTAGCATCGACCCAAGTCGTGCTCATGGTGCCTGATGAGCAAGCTAAGGTCATTGCTGATTGGCTTGCCACACACCCAGAACAAACTAAGGCTATGCTAAAAATGGTGGCGCCTGGTGAACATAATGCAGTGACTCTTGGGCCAGAAATGCCAGCGGCGGGTAGTAATAATATTCCGCCTTTACTTGAAAAAGTGCCAGAGATGGATAAACAACAGTTATCCTCTCAGTCACCTGCTGAATCATCAGTCTCTTTGCGTTTGCAAAATGAAGCAGCATTGACAACAGAGGTTCGACAGGAGTCGACTCAAGTTCCTGTGGTGATTTCGGAAAATGCCGACGGTGTTAAGGTGATAAGCCTGCCTAACGGTGGCATAAGAGTCACGACGAGGGAGGAAGAGTAACGTGGTGGGCCGCGTAATCATTCCACTTGTAAATGGCACAGAATCAACATTTAAGAGGTCAGTGCTTTGAAAGTCTGGACCATAGCGAATCAAAAAGGTGGGGTCGGTAAAACCACTTCGGTAGCAAGTTTAGCGGGAGCACTCGCTAAACGGGGTAAGCGCGTCTTGATGATTGATACCGATCCTCATGCTTCACTCGGTTACTACCTTGGGGTTGACTCAGAAGAGGTGCCCGGTTCTCTTTTTGATGTATTTGTTGCGCACAATCATCTTACAAAAGAGCTGGTTAAATCGCATATCGTACCAACTTTGGTGGATGGTTTAGATTTATTACCGTCGACTATGGCGCTAGCAACACTGGATAGAGCTTTAGGCCATCAAGAAGGCATGGGACTTGTCTTACGTAATTTGCTTGCCCTTGTTGCTGATGAATATGATGTTGCCATCGTCGACTGCCCGCCCGTCTTAGGTGTGCTGATGGTGAATGCGTTAGCCGCAAGCCAACATATTGTCATTCCTGTGCAAACAGAGTTCTTAGCGATTAAAGGGCTGGAGCGCATGGTCAAAACTATGGAAATCATGGGGCGGTCAAAGAAGACTCGTTACAGTTATACCGTAGTCCCAACCATGTTTGATAAGCGTACTAAGGCATCTCCTGCTGCGTTGCAGGTGTTGAGTGAACAGTATGGTGAGAGTCTATGGCGTGATGTTATTCCTGTAGATACTAAGTTTAGAGATGCAAGTTTAGCGCATTTACCCGCCTCCCATTATGCAAGCGGTTGTCGTGGTGTAAAGGCCTATGAAAGATTATTAGATTTTCTTTTAGCTGGGGAGTTTGGCCATGTCAAAATCGGTTGATGAAACTGTTTTTGATTTTTTTGAATTATTATTGCACGAAGATGATAGTGCCTTTGGTGCTCCCCCAATTAAATCTCAAGAAAATGTTGCGACCACTTTTGATAGCAGTAAAAAAACGGAAACTCAGCAGCTCAATAATGCCATTTTGGCAGAGCATGAGCGGTCTAAAGCGGATGTTAAAGCTACTCTAGAGCCTGAAGTACAACCTATTCGGGCAAAAAGCATTGTTACTGTCTCCTCTAAGGAAAGTGCTGAGCCGTTAGTGAATAAACAGTCGCTAGAACGACTGCTTGCGCCAGTCCTAAAAGCGGAAGCTACAGTTGTTGATAAGCCAACGGAGGTTATCGAGCAACCTTTACCAGCACCCAAGCAACCTGTAGTAATAACGGTGGCTGATGTCGATGAGACTGCGAATGTTGCGCCGACGCAAGTCGATAACTTATCGACTGTGCCCGACACTCAAGTCGGCTTTGCGCCTCCAAGTGTGACAAAAGATCTGCAAGAAGTACTCGATGATGAGTTTCAAGTACTATTCTTTAAGGTAGCCGGGTTGACGTTAGCGGTTCCATTAGTCAGTCTCGGTGGTATCGTCAAAGTAGAACGGATTAATCATATTATTGGTCGTCCTTCTTGGTTCCTTGGTGTACAAACTCATCGAGAAGAACAGTTAAATCTAGTGGATACCTGTGCGTGGGTTATGCCAGAAAAATACACAGATAAACTGGCGCAATCGGTAAATTATCAATATCTTGTATTATTAGAGGGCAGTAATTGGGGATTAGCTTGTGAGTCCCTGCTTAATGCAGTAAAAATTACCAAATCGCAAGTAAATTGGCGCAGCAAAGCAGGGAAACGTCCTTGGCTAGCTGGTGTGGTTAAAGAACAAATGTGTGGCATTTTGCACGTACAAGCCTTAGTTGAAATGCTTGATGCGGGTTTAGGCTGTCAGGACTCCATTGGTTGAGGTAAACATGAAAGATACAAGAAATGTCGCAGCCGTGGCTGCAAGTAAAGATGATGCAGTATTGCAATGGGTTACCTTTAAGTTAGACAACGAAACTTATGGTATTAATGTCATGCAAGTGCAAGAAGTGCTGCGTTACACCGAAATTGCTCCCGTACCTGGTGCACCACACTATGTTTTAGGGATTATCAATTTACGCGGTAATGTGGTTACTGTTATTGATACCCGCTCACGTTTTGGGTTGCAATCAGCGGAAGTGGATGATTCGACACGTATTGTGATCATCGAGGCAGAAAAGCAAGTTATTGGTATTTTGGTCGATAGTGTTGCTGAAGTCGTTTACTTACGCCGTTCTGAAATTGATAACGCGCCTAACGTTGGTACAGAAGAGAGTGCGAAGTTTATTCAAGGCGTCAGCAATCGTGATAATGAGTTGTTGATCTTAGTTGATTTAGACAAACTATTATCTGATGAAGAGTGGGCTGAGTTAAATCAACTCTAAATATTCATCGGAGGCGGCAGATAGTGTCTATCTGCCGCTTTGCTTTTTGTTATGCGAACGATTCATTTGGCTTTAATTTACTCTTTTAGTTTTAGAATGCCACTTGATGAGTCGGTGCTAATTTCAGCTGATTGTGATGCGTAGGGATGATGAATGGGCGATGAATTTTTAATCGCAGCCTTAGTTTATGTGATTGCGTGTTTAGGTTTAGTTCTTTACCTTCAGAAACAATTAAGTAAGTTGCGCAGTAAAGTTGAAGCGTTAACCGTATTAGTGAAAGAGGGCGATCGTCAGCGCGAGGGCTTTAAGCGTGAAATGCAGGAGCTTCGAAGCGGTACCATTGGTATGGGACGTCGTGTGATTGAGCTTGAAAAACGCTTACATCAACAATCTGAACGCATTGAAGAATCTACTCAACAGGATCCCCAAGCAAAGCTTTATACGCGTGCGATGAAGATGGTGGCCCTCGGAGCTGGTGTAGATGAGCTAATCAAAGAGTGTGAATTGCCTAAAGCTGAAGCTGAGTTGTTGATTCGTTTACACCGTAAATAGATGAGCAATTTAGGACGCACTTCGTGATTCTCGGCCACAGCAAAGTGCTGTTCTAGAACGCCACGTTGTGGCTCTAGGAGCTAGCCACTTTTGCTTTAAGCCTTATCAACAATCTTCTTATGCATATTGTTCCATTGTTCTGGGAATTTTCCGTCCAACATATACACAAATGCGATTAATTCGGCGATAAGCAGATACAGCTCTCTTGGAATTTCTTCGCCTAATTCAAGCAATCGAAGAAAGTTACTCAGGTGCGGATCTTGGTGAATATAAACGCCTGAGGCCTTTGCTAGAGCGATAATTTCGTCAGCGATTAGCCCTTCACCCGATGCGACTACTTTAGGCGCATGTTTTCCGTCATAACTCAAGGCAACAGCTTGCTGGGTTTTATATTCTTCCGCCATAGATAGACTCTTTAATTATGCTCTTGTTTTCACAAGAAAATGATCACCAGGCAGCAATGTTGCTGGAACTGGTGCTAATTGGGTGGATAATTCACCCGGTGTAAATCCTAATTGCGATAGTTTTTGTCCCAGTGGAGCCAAAAAGTTATCTACTCGGCGAAGTAATGACTGACTGTCACCTTTGAACTGAATATCTAGTACTTGTTGGTGAAAACGTGCCGATATCAGTAATGGACCCTGGGCGAGATTAAACTTCAATTGTAAATTCCAGCCTTTATGATGTTGCTGTTCATCGCTATCGGCTTCTCGCTCGAATTTACCTTCTAATTGTTCATGACGTTGATTAATCCCATAGGGAAGGGCAAAAAACCACACTAAATTACCATTATTTTCACTACTGGCTTGTTGATAAAGCTGTAGGCTTGAAGCTAGTTGTACCATGCTTTCTAAGCCGCCAGCTTTGCTAAATTGTCCTAGCTGATGGTTAGATAATCCGATTTTAGTTTGGAGTTGCTCTAAGTAATCAGCCAACTTAGCACTCATTTTACTATTGGCATTATTTGCCCTAAACCCCAATAACAACTGAAACAATGAGCTAATGGCTCCCGCATTCAATAGCATTGAGGCTTGAGCGAGCTGCGGCGTTGCTAAATTTAAGGTTGCGAGACCAAGGATGCTGTCTTTTAGTTCGTTTGGATCGCTTAATTGGCCTAAAGGATGTGGGCCTAGATGAGGCAAATGTTTTAACAGCTCGGCAGCTAAGTTTGTGCTAGCTCGAGAGACCATCTGCTCGATGGGGAGAGCACCGGCCTTGGTAAAGGCTTTTTGAAGCACTTGATTAACATTGATATTGGCTTCGTTGAGTTTATTTTGTTTGTCTGCACCTAACGAGTCTGATGGGGTTTTAAGATTTAGCTGTGTTTCATTACTGGACAAATTTTTGGTCATCGCTAACTCATTAGCGGGGACCTGTGGTTTGGTCGGTAAGCTGCTAAAGTCCGATTTTGCATGTTGACTTTGCAAAGCAGTTGACACCGTTACGGTATTTTTTACATCCGATGCGCTTGCATCTTTAGTCAGTGCCTTAGGTTCAGGAATAGCCGTTTTGGGATCAATTTGTTGATTGGTAGTTTGTCCTGTCGTCAGCTTTGCTTCAGTGGTGGATTGTAAATTGACGCTAATAGCAATCTTGGATGGTGAGTTTTTTACGGATGTCACTTCATCCGCAATAGAACCCGTTTGAGTCTGGGATATTTTTATGTCGGAAATTGATCCACCTTGGGTGCTAGACGTATTCACTTTTGCAGCAGTGCTATCCGTTTGGGGGACTAAGCCCTCAAGTTTCCGTAAAAAACTCGCAATAATCTGAACGGGTTCCATTTTGCTTATCACAACATGATTCGTTTGTTTATCAATAATGGGAAGCTGAGTTTCATTTATCGGAGCGCCAATTTGGATTTCGAGTTTGCTCAGTATTGGGGTCAACACTAAAATAGGTTTCCCTTGTAAAAGGGTAATTTTTGCTTGATATTCACCCGCATTAAGTCGTGTTCCTGGATCCTGTGGCACAACAGTTCCATTCGTAAATTGGAATTCTTTTGCAGTAACAATGACATTAGGGAGATGGTAGCCCTGTGGGCGGGCAGAGAGAGCGTATAATTTTGTCTCTGAAATCCCATTTTGTTGTGCAAGTAATGTGATCGCTTCTGGGAGCTTAAGGTTGACTGTCGAACCCAAGGCAATCAGTTGCGAGGTTTGGATCATAGCACTCGATTCAGAGGGGCTATTCACGACTTGATTGACTAAAAATTGACTAGCAATAATTAATGCTTGGCGCTGCTGAGCATTAACGAGCTTTAAATTATATTCTGTACCGTTTAGAATAATACTATCGCCTTCAGGAGATAGTTGGACTTCAGCGGGAATCGGACGCGCATTGGTGCTCAGGGCAGTGTTTTGAGTCCCTGAAGTGATTAATGGTGCGTTGGTAATCTGACTAAGTGGAATCGACTCCATACTAAACCTTTGTTGGAATAACTCGCGGTGCGTTATTTAAAAAATTAACAATTGACCAAACTGTTTTGCCAAGTATGCTTATGCGCTTTGTAAAGTCAGTGGCATTTTGTCTGTCATACTTAGTATACGACTCGGATGACTAATCTTTTATCGTCACTTGTTGATGGTCACTTTAACGAAAACTCGTGAACTCGGCAGTACATTTATTTAAGAGAGCAATATGAAGTTGAAATGGATAGGGGTACTTTTAGGCTTTGCATTACTGCCCAAGGTTTATGGCGCAGAGGTAGCCGTACCCGATAACACTCCAAAGGACGGGGCTTCAGCTGTAAAAATTACTTACGAAGATCCAAGAGATCCCTTTGAAGGGTTCAACCGCGCCATGTGGGACTTTAACTATCTGTTTCTCGATAGGTACCTATACCGGCCAGTTGCACATGGTTATAACGATTATATCCCGTTGCCTGCTAAAACAGGGATTAATAACTTTGTGCAAAACTTGGAAGAACCCAGCAGCGTGGTAAACAACTTATTGCAAGGCAAATGGGGTTGGGCGGCGAATGCGGGTGGTCGTTTTACGGTTAACACGACGATAGGGTTACTAGGCGTTATTGATGTGGCTGATATGATGGGAATGCCACGTAAGCAGGACGAGTTTAACGAAGTGTTGGGCTATTACGGTGTACCTAATGGTCCCTATTTTATGGCACCCTTTGCTGGTCCATATGTTGTTCGTGAACTCGCATCAGATTGGGTTGATGGTCTATACTTTCCACTATCTGAACTCACAGTGTGGCAATCCGTGGTTAAATGGGGCCTTAAAAGCTTACATGCTAGAGCCTCGGCAATTGACCAGGAAAGACTTGTTGATAATGCGCTCGATCCCTATGCCTTCGTGAAAGATGCGTACTTACAACACATGGACTATAAGGTCTATGATGGCAATGTTCCTCAAAAACAAGAAGATGATGAGCTACTCGACCAGTACATGCAGGAACTTGAGTAAGCTCATGCGCTAACTTGGCTGCAGGCATGAATATGCAGCCAAGCCCATGCCGTATAAATGATTCTTCCCATGTCATCATTGAATGATTGCTGTTGCAGTAAACGTTACGCGGGAATCTTTATGGCGTTAAATGGTGTTTCAATTCTGTGGGTTGAAGATGACCCAGTATTCAGGCAAATCGTTGCTACCTTTCTAAATGGTCGCGGTGCACAGGTAGTGCAGGCTGGCGATGGAGAGCAGGGGCTGATTCATTTCAAGCAACAACGTTTCGATATCATACTTGCCGATTTGAGTATGCCAAAGCTTGGTGGCTTAGATATGCTTAAGGAAATGAGCAGGTTAGAGCCATTAGTGCCTTCTATTGTTATTTCAGGTAACAATGTTATGGCGGATGTTGTCGAGGCGCTGCGCATCGGTGCGAGTGATTATTTGGTTAAACCTGTTGCCGATCTCTTTATTATCGAGCAAGCCATTCAACAAGGGCTGCAGCGAAATCACCCCGATGATATTACTCAGGCAGACTTTGATGCTTTATCTCACCAAGAGTTGAATGATAATTTAGCCTTATTAGAGCAAAGTGTTGAAGCGGCTAAGCAAGTTCAGCAGCAACTTTTCCCTGCTTCAAATATCAGTTATCCCGCCGCTAAAGTTGATTACAGCTTATTTAAAAGCAGTGATATCAGTAGCTACTTTATTGACTCAACAATGGTGGGCAGTGATCATTTGATTATGTATATGGCCCACCTCTATCCCGAAGACAATCGCGCGGCGTTTGCTTGTGTTTTGCTACGCAGTTTTGTCAACCAAAAGCTGAAAAGTTATCGAAGTGGTCAGAGTAAAACCATTATCGAGCCGTTCAATATGCTGAGCTACTTGAATGAGCGTTTGGTAAAGTCCGGTTTGGATATCACAGTAGATATTGTTTATGTCGCAATCGAACTAACTCGTTATCGTGCCGCCATTGCCCTAGCAGGCAAGGGACTGAGGTGCTATTTACGTAATGACAAAGGCTTAAGTCCATTGGCTATTTCAGAAAGTTTACCTCTAGGGGTATTAGATTGGGGTAAACCGAGTGTTCAGTTTCGAACGATTCTGCCGCAGGAGCAACTTTGTATCGCAACCAATGAGCCTGAACATAAGCAGCAGTTATTAGATAATCAATTTAAAGGATTAGTCTACAATTCAAACTTGCCTGCGGGTGGTTTTATTCAATTAAGTTTATAAGAAGATAAGGTGCTAGGAGGCAGCCAAAAGCGCTGCTAGAACGCCACTGCGTGGCTCGAGAAGCTAGACTCTAGCACCTAGAGCCTAGAACTTAGAACTTAGCACCTAGAACTTAGCACTTAGCACCTAGAACCCATATTCTAATTTGTCTGTGTGCGAAACATCCCATCTCTAAACTCAACGTGTTTTGGGAGCAAAGCAATAAAAAACGCTGCATTTCTGCAGCGTTTTTATCGAATATAGAATTATTCAGGATGGGTAGAAGCGTCCTATCAGGACGAAGCCCGATCTGCTTTTTCTCGCAGCTAAGTCACCTAGAGCAGCGCATTTGGCTGCGTCCTAGCTTCTAGCTGCGTTATCTTTTAATGGCTTCGTGTTCAGCGGTTACCGCAATTTCATCTTCTAATGCTTCGGCTTCATTGTGATGCTTGCTTTCCGCACCGTGCATCCAATCGACTAATTTGTCAGCCATAAAGTATAAGATCACACCAGAAAGTGCTGCGGTAATTGCAATACCCGAGAAAATAGCCATTGCATTGGCAAGTTGTTCTTCTTTTTCGCCGCCATGGCCAATAAAGGAACCCACCACACCACCAATTTTGTTAGCTGCAGCCACAAAGAGGAACCAAGAACCCATCATTAACGAAGCGATGCGTAGTGGAGCTAACTTAGTGACCATAGATAAACCAATAGGCGACAAGCAAAGTTCACCCATGGTATGGAAGAAATAAGCGCCAACCAACCACCACATGCTTGATTTAGCTGTAGCGTCACCGCCCATTTCGACAACGGCACCGATCATAAATAAGAAGCCAACGGCTAACAGCACTAAGCCTAAAGCAAACTTAACAGGCGAATTAGGTTCATTCTTACCTAAACGTACCCAAATTGAGGCTACAACAGGGGCAAAAATCACGATAAACATCGCGTTTAATGATTGGAACCAAGTGGTTGGAACTTCCCAAGTGCCGATCATACGGTCGGTAAAGTCGTTAGTGAACAGGTTCATCAGGCCGCCAGCTTGCTCAAAGCCAGCCCAGAAAATGATGGTAAATAGGCCCATTACCATGATGACTTTAATGCGGTCACGTTCAACTTTAGTGAGTGGCTCTTTACGAACTTCACCTTTTTCTGCCGCTTTTTGCTTTTCAAGCTTAGCTGCGGGAGTTCTACCTATATCACCGAGTAACTTTTGCGCAAACACAAGTTGGATGATCAATGACAGGATCATACCAATACCGGCACAGATAAAGCCGGCTTGGAAATTGCCATCATAAGCGGCAACCACAGAACCTACGATAATACCAGAGAGGAAAGCACCAACGTTGATCCCCATGTAGAAAATGGTGAAAGCCCCGTCGCGGCGGTGGTCACCTTCTTCGTACAGGTCGCCCACCATAGTAGAAATATTCGGTTTAAACAGGCCGTTACCTAAGATTAACGTGCCTAAGCCGACGTAGAATACTTCGGTTTCCATCCCAGGTACCCACGCATGGGGCGTACCTAAAATAAATTGACCAGCCGCCATTAAAGTACCGCCAATCATAATGGCACGGCGTTGGCCTAGAAAGGTATCGGCTAACCAACCACCTAGAAGTGGGGTCAAATAAACAAGGCCAGTGAAGGTGCCATATAACGAAATGGCATCGGCTTGGCTCCAACCTAAACCGTGTCCACCTTCGCTTTGCACTTTATCAACTAAGTACAGTACCAAAATGGCACGCATTGCATAATAACTAAAACGTTCCCAGAGTTCTGTTGTAAACAGTAGGAACAGACCTTTGGGATGGCCAAGCATTGTCCCTTGTGGTTTTGCTACGCTCATGAAGTTTCCACCTTAAGCTCGTGATTGCCTGTGGCGCCCCTGAAACAGGATGATGTCACCACAGAAAAATGATTGTTGCTCTTCTCATTTATCTTGAGTCAATTCGATATTTAGCTCTAGCTTAAAAGCATGAGTAAATTGTTGAATTGCTGAGATTTAAGTATGAGTTATTGTTACGTTCTTATAATAAAAGTAATATTTTAAGCGCTAATTAGGATATTTTCGCTAAAATTCCCACCTTATATACCCTTTAAAAGTCACTAAAGTCAATTTTGACTTGCTAACTGGTGAGATTATCTGCAACTCGCCGCCAAATATTGATTTATGTTGATTTTCCTAATATATCGGTACTTTGTTTAGATACCGAACAGCAAGGGTTTTAAGGCAAAAAACTGCTTCCATCCGTCTTGACAACTTTGTTATGATTGCGACCCGTGAATGGACGTCACTTAACATAGGGTAGTGAGATTAATCGATGAAGGCATGGTACCTTTTGTACTGTAAACCTCGTAGTGAAGCGAGGGCACAACAAAATTTAGCTCTTCAAAATTTAGAGACATATTTACCAATGGTCTCTGAAGAAAAATCTCAACGCGGTCAGAAGCGGATCTGTCGTGTGCCTTTATTTCCAAATTATTTGTTTATCAATTTTGACCCAAGCCAAACTAGCGTTAAGCAGGTCCACTCTACTCGCGGTGTGAGTCGTATTGTCAATTGTCAGGAAAGAATGACACCCATTGATGACCGAGTCATTCACGCTATTCGCATGAAAGAATTAACGCCTTCCCAATCTGTTTTAGACAGCGAATTTGAACTAAAAACAGGGGAAAAAATCCGCTTTAAAGACGGTCCATTTGTTGATTTAGAAGGTATTTTTCAAGAAAAATGCCCAAACAAACGTTGCCATGTTTTATTTAATATTATGGGGCAGATCAACACCTTATCTGTACCAGAACACTCAGTTGAACGAGTGTGATTTGTTAATGAGTTCACTTTGCTAAGTAGGATCTTTGCTTAGAGACGTGTAGGACATTTGCTATAGATTGAGTTTTTTGATTTTAAGCAATATTAAGCCGGAATAAAAAATTTATTTTATTTCAGTGTTTTACATGATTTATTTGTTTTTACATTGTTTATCAAAACAGGTTTTGCACAATAAGTAACCAAAAACAATTTATGTGCCCGTTTATTAAACAAGCAATGTAGTGGTTTAGCAGTACAATTTGCGACTCATTTAAGTCGCCAAAACCTGTTTGTACAACTAAAGTTTTACTTGGTTTTTATGTTGTAGCAGTATGAGGTTTTAGATTTTCGCTAAGTATTGGCCTTTGGTTTATTGAATCACATAGAGTACTTGATGTGTTAATCGTAAACTTTAATGGCTTTAGACTTTAATGACTTTAGATTGATGGTAGGTAAAATCTCGTCATCCTAAAATCTTTAACCTTTTGAAAAATTAGAATATTCGCAGCGCGAAGGGCAATATAGAGGCCGCAATCTATGGGCGGTAGCGTGTCTGAAAGAAAAGAAGGACGTTGCTTCGCAACTGATAGGACGCAGCAAAGAGCGCTGCTCTAGGACCTAGGCCCTAGAATCTAGAATCTAGAAGGAGCGTAGCGACGCTCTGCTGTATCATTGTTTTCCATCTTTAACCCAATCGGAGATATCTGGTGTTACAACAAATCAAAAAATTCATCATAGTGGGTTTAAGTGCCACGATATTGATGGGCACTCAGGCGCAAGCCGTTACGCCCTCTCCGCAGATGATTGAACAATTCAAGCAATTACCTAAGTCAGAGCAAGAACGTTTAGCTCGCCAGTACGGTATCGATCCGTCAATGATCACGGGAGCCTCGGCGACCTCGACGGTTATTGAAAACCCTGTTGTGGTTACCCCACGTGCAGCAACAAATAATGTGGTTGATCAATCTGAAGACGATAAGCTTAATCAGGCAACTAAAACTGAAGCGAAAGTTGAAGCAATTGAAGATAAAAAAGAAAATCAACTCAAGCGTTTCGGGTATGATCTTTTTGCGGGCTCACCTAGTACCTTTGCCCCCGTTTCAGATGTGCCAGTGCCTGCCGAATATATGATGGGTCCTGGTGATACCTTAAACGTGCAACTTTTTGGCAAAGAAAACAATCAGTTTACATTAACTGTTGGCCGCGATGGTGCAGTGCAATTCCCGAATCTGGGCCCAATTTCACTGGTCGGGTTAACCTTTGCTGAAACACGTGAGTTATTACAACAAAAAATCAGCCAAAGCATGATAGGTATTGAGTCCAATATCACTATGGGTGAATTGCGTTCAATCCGAATTTTTGTGGCAGGTGACGCATACAAACCAGGTTCTTACACCGTATCGAGTCTATCAACGATTACTCAAGCCTTGTTTATCTCCGGCGGTGTAAACCAAATCGGTAGTTTGCGTGATATTCAACTAAAGCGCTCCGGTAAAACTATTGGCCGTTTAGACTTGTATGATTTATTGCTCCGCGGCGATGCTTCGGGTGATATGCGCTTGCAATCTGGCGATGTGGTTTTTATTCCATCAGCGGGCGGTAACGTTAGCGTGATTGGTGAAGTGCGTCGCCCTGCGATTTACGAGCTTAAAAATAACGAGACCATGGCAGATGTGATTAACATGGCCAGTGGCTTAAATCCTGGTGCTTATCCTAAAGCCAGTACTATTGAGCGCTATAGTCGTGACGCGGTAAAAACTGTTGTTACCGTTGATTTAACTGAAAACTCTGGCCTAAGCACGCTGGCTAAAAATGGCGATCTACTCAATGTACGCTCAGCCTCAAGCCGTATTGATAATGCTATCACCCTTGCTGGTGCGGTAATTCGCCCTGGTAAATATCAATGGACTAACGGCTTAACCGTTGCCGACTTATTGCCTTCAATTTGGGGGGATTTAACCATCTCCGCCGACTTGGATTACAGCTTACTCGTTCGAGAAATCAACCAACGGGGTGATATTGAAGTCGAGCGCATTAATCTAGGTCGAGCCATTGGTGAGCCAAAATCACATTACAATCCTAAGCTAAAGCCTCGTGATTCCGTGATTGTATTTGACTATGCCGATCGTGAAGAGTTGCTTAAACCCATTATTAAAAAGCTAAAAGAGCAAAGCCGTTTTGGTGATGCAGCCAAACTGGTCAATATCAATGGTAATGTTCGTTTCCCTGGGCAGTATCCAATAACGGTTAATGCCGATGTTAAAGAATTACTCATTGCAGCTGGTGGACTAGAAGAAGGCGCATACACCTTATCTGCGGAATTGACTCGCCAACAAGTGTCTGAGCAAAATGGGGTTAAAGTTGAGCATGTGCAGTTGAGCTTAGATCGCGTGATGCAAAATGATCCTGCTGCCAATATCAAATTGCAAAGCCGTGACATCTTAACGGTACGTACGTTGCCTGACTGGCAAGAAACTCGCTGGGTGACTATCAAGGGAGAAGTTAAATTCCCAGGTACTTACAGTATCCAGCGCGGCGAAACCTTAAAACAGGTGTTGGCTCGTGCCGGTGGCATGACGCATGATGCTGCACCTCGCAGTGCAGTCTTTTTACGTAAATCTATTCAACAAAAAGAACAGCAAGAGCTTTCAAAACTTGCTGACGAATTGCGCCGTGAGATAGCCGCAAAAGCCTTGACTAAAGATACTCCAACGGTGGGGTATAACGATGCACAAATGATGTTAAATCAGTTGGAAAATGTGAAAACTGTTGGCCGCTTAGTGGTTGATATTAATGCTATTGAATTAGGCATCGAAAGTGCCAATTTGATGTTAGAAGACGCCGATGCTCTTTATATTCCGGCAACTAATCAAACCGTATCAGTTATGGGCCAAGTACAACACCCAAGTACTCATCGCTTTAAACCGGGTTTAACCTATGAGCAGTATTTGGCCTTATCTGGTGGCCCGCGTAAACGTGCTGATGAATCACGTACTTACATACTAAAAGCGGATGGTTCAGTACAAGTGCCAGAATCTTCAATGTGGTTTACTGGTGGCAGCTCAATGGAGCCAGGCGACACAATCGTCGTGCCATTAGATACTGAATACAAAGATAACCTCACGCTATGGACGCAAGTGACTGGCATTATCTACAACACCGCTGTGGCTGTAGCCGCAATATCGGGGATTTAAGAGATAGAACGCAGGCCATAGGCCCTAGAATCTAGGACGGCCTTTGGCCTCTAGGACGCTTCGCTCTAGAACGCCACTGCGTGGCTCTTGAATCTAGAAGTCGCGTAGCGACCCTCTGCTTTTCCTCGATTCTCGCGACTGAAAGGAGCTCTCATGCGATTCGAACAACTGGATGTTTGGAAACGAGCTTCGAGATTATCTTGTCAAATATATCAAGTGACAGAATCAGTAAGTAATTGGGGTTTTAAAGATCAAATAACCCGTTCAGGATTATCTGTCCCTTCAAATATTGCTGAGGGTGAAGAGCGTGAAACACTAAAAGATCAAATTCGCTTTTTGTACTATGCCAAAGGCTCTTTAGGAGAGCTAGTCACCCAACTTTATATAGGTATTGAAGTTGGATATTTGGCAAAGGAACCCACGTTGCTTATGGTTCAAGAAGCAAAAGAATTAGCCAAAATCTTAGGTGCAATTATCAAACAAAAGCAAAGTAAGAGTAAAAGCTAAGAAGAACGCAGCAAAGAGCACTGCTCTAGAATGGCCTTCGGCCTCTAGAACGCCACTACGTGGCTTTAGAATCTAGAAGTAGCGAAGCGACGCTCTGCTCTTCCTATAAGGGCGCAGCCCGCTCTGCTTTAAGCTTTTTTCCTTTATAGAAGCGCAGCGCTCTCGCCGCGCAGCGTACTAGAATCTAGAATCTGAAGAACCAATGAATACACAAATTACTCAAAATCCAAATACATACCAATCCGACGCCAGGTTTCCTCAAGTGCAAGACGACGAAATCGATCTTCGTGAGCTTTTTGCCGTCATCTGGCAAGGCAAATGGCTCATTATTGCCATAACCGCTGTTTTTGCGATTGCCTCTGTTGGCTTAGCACTTTATTTACCCAATATCTATAAATCCGAAGCTTTGTTGGCGCCAGCATCAGAGGAGCAGGGTGGTGGCTTAAGTGCCTTGGCATCGCAGTTTGGTGGTTTAGCCAGCCTTGCTGGGGTTAACCTCGGCGGTAAAGGCGGTACTGATAAAACCCAGCTTGCGATCGAAGTATTAAAATCCCGCCAATTTACCAGTGAGTTTATTCAAAAGCACAACATACTTGCTGATTTAATGGCCGCAAAAAAATGGGATAGGGATACGGATAAAATTATTTATGACTCTGAGCTATATAACGAGCAAACCAATACTTGGGTGCGCGATGTCGAACCTCCATTTAAGCCTGAACCGTCAATGCAAGAGGCCTATAAAGAATTCAGTAAGATTTTTGTAGCAAATAAAGATAAAGAATCTGGCATGGTGACCATTTCAGTAGATCATTTATCGCCAACCGTTGCCCAGCAATGGGCTACTTGGTTAATCCAAGATATTAATAAAGTGATGAAAGATCGCGATGTCGCTGAAGCACACCGCAGTACTGAGTTTTTAAATCAACAAATAGCCTTAACCAATGTCGCCGATATTAAAACCGTACTTTACAAATTGATTGAAGAGCAGGCAAAAACCATCATGTTTGCCGAAGTTCGCGATGAATACGTATTTAAAACTATCGATCCCGCATTAGCGCCTGAAGAAAAGGCCAAACCCAAACGTGCATTAATTTGCGTTTTAGGCACCATGCTCGGCGGTATGTTGGGGGTGATGTTAGTGCTGGTAAGGCATTTTATGAGAAAAGAGCAAAACTAGAATCTAGAACGGCCTTCGGCCTCTAGGAGGCAGCAAAAAGCGCTGCTAGGACGCTCGCAAGCTCGCTCTAGGACCTAGAATCTATAACCGCATGCTCTAAGCCCTATCAACAATAAGATAAATTCATAATGGCTTCGAACGATTTACTGCCTTACATTAAACAACTCGCCGAGCAAAATTCTGACATTTCTGCTGTTTGGTTGTATGGTTCACGAGCGCAAGGGCGAGCTAGGCAAGATAGCGATTATGACTTAGCTATTGCGTTTAATGATTTTTCGCTCGATGCCTTAGCACGTTATGTGCGCCCACATAGTTTGGCGCTCGATTGGGCTGGCAAATTACAGTTGCCGGAGCAGCAAGTCTCTTTGGTAGATATTAACCAAGCCCCAATCTATTTGGCGTATCAAATTATCGACACTGGACAGCTAATTTATAGCGATGGTAGCGCTAGAGCGTGGCAAGAAATATCGCGTATCAATAGCTTATTTGAATACCAGCAGCGTGAGGCAAAAGAATGAATAATGAGCAAGCTGCGGGGTTGCAGTTGTACTTAACTGAAGCAACCAAACATAAACAAGATTATTGCCAACAGCTTGATGAATTACGTCACGATTTATCACAAGGTGAACTACGTCGACGTGATTATTTGGCGATTGAACGTTTATTGCAAGTTTTAACCGAGCTATGCATCGGTTTAGCTAAGCATTGTTTAAAGAAATACCAACTTAATGCCGCTGCTGATGCTTACCAGACGTTTAGTCAATTGCATCAGCATGGATTTATCACTGCAGATGAATTAGCCCAATGGCGGCAGATCATCGGGATGCGTAATGGCTTGGTACACGATTATTTAAACATCGATGTGAATATCATCCGCTTAATAGTGGCGCAAGGCCGCTATCAAACCCTAAGCGGATTTTGCGATAAAGCAACAGATTTTTTACGAGGGTGTTAGGTTTTAAATTTGCTTTTCGTTGCCTATTGGGACAGTTTTTAGAAAAACACTAAAACCTAGGCTTAACGTGGGATGGCAAAGATACTGCTGTCTCAAAATGGATGAAAAGTGTCTCAGCTTGGTTTGGAAGTCTGAGATAAAAATGTGAAAAATTTCTATTTTTAAAAAGGAAGTTCCTGATGATGTTTGATCTAGCAAATGCCAAAGTAGGCATTATTGGCTTAGGTTATGTTGGTTTGCCACTAGCAGTAGAGTTTGGTAAGCAACGTAAAACAATTGGTTTCGATATTAACCAAGAACGTATTGATGAGTTGTGCAAGGGAATCGATAATACGCTGGAATGTTCTGAGAGTGAATTAACAGAAGCGAAGCATTTAGTTTACACATCGTCAATTGATGTACTC
Organism: Shewanella sp. POL2; assembly: GCF_000282755.1. Lineage (NCBI taxonomy): Bacteria > Pseudomonadati > Pseudomonadota > Gammaproteobacteria > Alteromonadales > Shewanellaceae > Shewanella > Shewanella sp. POL2. The sequence goes on along the minus strand of NZ_AKZL01000001.1, from coordinate 8,911 downwards.
CGAGAGTGCAATGTATTCATTGTGACAGTACCTACACCGGTAGACCAACATAAAAAGCCTGATTTAACACCTTTGATTAAAGCATCTGAGTCATTGGGGAAGGTTGTTTCTGCTGGGGATGTTGTAATCTATGAATCTACTGTTTATCCAGGTGCAACAGAGGAGGATTGTATTCCCGTAGTCGAAAAAGTATCTGGTTTAAAGTTTAATAAAGATTTTTTTGCTGGCTATTCACCAGAAAGAATTAACCCTGGTGATAAAATTCATCGCGTAACTAATATTCTAAAAGTAACTAGTGGTTCAACACCTGAGGTGGCTGATTTCGTAGATGCTTTATATAAGTCTATTATTACTGCTGGAACACATAAAGCTTCTTCCATTAGAGTAGCCGAAGCGTCTAAGGTAATCGAAAATACTCAGCGCGACGTTAATATTGCTTTAATCAATGAGTTGCATCAAGTTTTTAATCGCTTAAATATTAATACGCGTGAAGTTATTGAGGCAGCTAGTACAAAATGGAACTTTATGAAATTAACTCCAGGTTTGGTTGGTGGGCATTGTATTGGTGTTGATCCATATTATCTATTGCATAAATCACAATCGGTAGGTTACATTCCAGATTTAATCCGTCATGCGCGTGAGATTAACGATAGCATGAGTGACTATCTGGCCAAAGATTTTTTAATGAGCCTCATTAAACGCAAGATAAATCCTTTAGAATGTCGCGTTGGGTTATTTGGTTTTACTTTTAAAGCAAACTGTCCAGATATTAGAAATACTAAAGTTTTTGATCTGTATAATGCTTTAGTTAATTCAGGGTTTAAAGTCACTATCTACGACCCTTGGGCGTCGCTTGAAGAAGTTAAAGTCGAGTATGGAATCGATATTAAACAGCATATTGATAATGACTTTGACGTTGGATTTTTAGCCGTAGGGCATGATGAGTTTCTCAAAGAATTTGAGCGTTTTAAAGATAAATATATTTACGATTTTCAAGGTATAGTAAAATAGTTAATATGACGGAATCCTTATGGCTTATTACTCTGAAGAAGAGCTGTTAGAACTGGGTTTTAAATATATAGGAAAAAACGTCAAAATAAGTAAATTGGCGAGTATTTATAATCCGGAAAAAATTTCACTTGATGATAATTCAAGAATTGATGATTTTTGTATTGTCTCTGGGAATGTCACTATTGGTAAACATGTTCATATTACCCCTATGTGCCTAATTGCTGGCGGTGAACCCGGGGTAACATTGCATGATTTTGCAACTCTTGCATATGGTGTTAAGGTGTTTTCACAGTCAGATGACTATTCTGGGGCTACTATGGTCAATTCATTAGTACCCAAACAATTTAAGAATGAAATCTTCGCAAACGTAACAATTCATAGGCACTGCATCGTAGGTACTAATAGCGTAATTATGCCTGGTGTTGAATTGGCTGAAGGATGTTCTGTAGGCGCTATGACTTTGGTAAACAAGAGTACAGCTCCTTGGGGAATATATCTTGGTACGCCCGCCAGAAGAGTTAAAGAGCGTAAGAAAAACTTATTAGAGCTCGAGCAACAATTTTTGAGACTTCCCAAATGATTCCATTTAATAAACCTCCTTACACTAAGAACGAAGAAAAGTACGTGCTTGACGCAATGTCTAGCCAAAAGATTTCTGGTGATGGATTGTATTCAAAAAAATGTCACACCTGGTTTGAAGAAAAATTGAATTGTGCCAAAGTGTTACTCACTCCAAACTGTACTCAAGCATTGGAAATGGCAGCTATTTTAATAGATGTACAACCAGGTGATGAGATAATAATGCCATCTTTTACCTTTGTGAGTACAGCTAACGCATTTGTTCTTCGGGGAGCCAAAATCATCTTTGTCGATATTATTCCCGGTACTATGAATATGGATGAATACTTGGTTGAGAAGGCTATCACTTCAAAAACCAAAGCAATCGTACCAGTTCACTATGCAGGAATGTGTTGTGATATGCATAAGATTATGTCTATCGCTAATAGACATAACTTGTTTGTGATTGAAGATGCCGCGCAAGCCATGATGTCGAGCTTTAACGGAAAATCTCTCGGAACTTTTGGCCATCTTGCTGCATTTAGTTTTCATGAAACCAAGAATTACACTAGCGGTGGTGAAGGTGGTCTACTGATTATTAATGACGATAATTTTCTTGAGCGTGCTGAAATTATTCGTGAGAAAGGTACTAATAGAAGTAAGTTTTTCCGTGGTGCGGTAGACAAATACTCTTGGGTAGATCTTGGTAGCAGTTATTTACCATGCGACATCCAGGCTGCTTATCTCTGGGGGCAATTAGAATTTGCCGACAATATCCTAGCTGATCGATTGGCAACGTGGGAGAGATATAACCAAGGATTAGCTGATCTTGCATCCAAAGGAATGATCGAGCTACCTCAGATTCCTGTAGGGTGTCATCATAACGGCCATATGTACTACATCAAGGTTAAAGATCTTGAAGAAAGGCAGGCGCTGATTTCTTATCTTGCTGAACACAAGATTATGGCTGTATTCCATTATATTCCTCTGCATTCATCTTTTGCTGGTCTAAACTACGGTGAATTTTCTGGTGAAGAAGTACACACTACCAAAGAAAGTGAGCGACTGATGCGATTGCCACTATTTTATGGGTTATCCAGTGATGAGGCTGACTATATCATCAAAAGTATTATCAATTTTTTTGATGCAAAATAGTTATAATGATTAAAAATCTGCTCTCCGTTTACGGTGTTCAAATCTATTCAGTTGTCATCACTATACTATTTACACCTGTTTTATTAACTTTGGTGGGAGCTGATGGTTTTGGACTAATTGGATTCTTTTTAGTTATTCAAACCGTATTACAAATACTCGACGGTGGCATAAGTGGTAGCTTGTCACGGCAGGCTGCCATCAGTTCACAAAATCAAAGCTGTTTTAGTCAATTCAGACGAAATCTTAAACACTTGCAACTGATATTGACCTGTATATGCTTTTTGATTATCGCAATTGCTGTACTGATGTATCGTAATGCGCTGTTTACTGGGTGGTTCGATTCTAGCTTAGCCGCAACAACTGTTAACTACTGTGTATTGCTTATGATAGCGATAATCTGTGTTAAATATGTCGGATTAGTGGCACGAAGTGTCATCATTGGCTTCGAGAAGCATAAAGCGATCAGCGCAATCAACCTGCTTATAGCGACGTTACGATATCCCGGCGCTGTCATGTTATTAAGTTATGTTGAAAACAATGTTAGCCTGTATTTTGAATTTCAACTTGGTGTCATGATAGCCGAGCTAGTCATGTTGTTTGGTTGTTCAATGAGATATTTGAACAAAGTCAGTATGCATTCTGAAGAAACAAACTCAAAGGTGAATTTTGAATTATCACTTCGGGAGTTGGTTCGGTTTTCAGGCGTATTATGGCTTTTATCACTGACTTGGGTTCTTCTGAGTCAAATTGATAAACTGACATTATCTTCGACAATTAGTTTATCCAATTTCGGTATTTATACATTGGCGGTCACAGCCTCAGGTGCGATGCTGACACTTGGAGTGCCTCTTAATCAACTTTTGATGCCAAGGCTGACCAAATTAGCTCAAAAAAATGCAAAATCAGATTTTGCTCGCCTGTTAACTCTAGCCTTTTACTCCTATGTAACTGTATTTTTATCAATCACAATGCTGTTTGGTTTGGCTGGCAAACAGTTATTGTATGTGTGGACAGGCGAGTTGGCAGCATCAACGTCGTCCTATCAGTATTTGGCATTGTTGGCTGCAGGTAATTTTTTTGCTGGATTAACAAATTTCGCATTCCTTATCAGTTACTCAAAGAATACATTAAAATCTTATAGTCAGCGCTATGTACTGTTTGGTGCGATTGCGATACCTTGTTCTTCTGGAATGGCTTATTTTTTCCATGAAGATGGTGCTGCAACTTTTTGGTTGTTTCAAAATGCATTATTTTTTACCATTTATTCGATTCGGTTGATAAAAAAATATCTTTATCAGGTGAAACATTTTTTTGTATATTTATTATTACCACTTCTACTGGTTAATTACCTATCATTTAAATTTGTGTCATCGACTCATTTATACAAATCAGATATCAGATTCGATAACGCATTAGCGCTTGCTCTAATGATTGGCTTCTCGCTTGTCGGTAATATACTGATTTATTTTAAGTTTGTTAAAAAGTTAATTAATAAGTTTAACCATGAATGCTAAGAAATATAAATATATAATTATGACTCCATCTTATAATGAAATTAATGGGGGGGTTGTTGTTCTTCATAAACTTTGTCATATATTAAATGAGATTGGCGAAGTAGCATATCTTTTTCCTTATCGAGATAACTATTTAATAAATTCAAATGAAATTTATTCAAGCTTTTATCGTGCAGCAAAAAGTTATCTTAAGATTTTACTTCATGGATTCAAAATAAACGATAGTTTGAATACACCTATAATTGAGGCTATCCCAGAAGACATTGATAGTAATAATTGGGTCGTGATTTATCCTGAAGTAGTATTAGGTAACCCTCTAGGGGCTAGAAATGTTGTGCGTTGGTTGTTGCATCAACCTGGCTTTCATAGTGGTAATGTACTATATGGACAGGGCGAGCTTTACTTTAAGTTCAACTCCGCAATTTATGATTTTCACCTACAGGGTTCGACAACCTCATCTGCAGAGCTAAAGGTTATTCATTACCCCCTTGAGCATTATAATCAGATAGGAGTAGCTCAGCAAAGATCCGGTACTGCTTATTGTATTCGTAAAGGACGGGGTAAACCTTTAGTCCATGATCTACAAGATTCGATTTTAATTGATGGTATGTCACATGCAGACACAGCAAAGGTGTTGAAGTCAGTCAAGCGTTTTATTTCTTATGATACATTAACCGCATACTCTATTTTTGCTGTTTTGTGTGGCTGTGAATCTGTCGTTATTCCCGATGAAGGTGTCACGAAAGAGCAATGGTATCCTAATGTAGAAGATAGATATGGGATTGCATATGGTTTAGGGCAGAGTGAATTGTCTAAAGCAAGTGAAACCAGACACTTAGTTCTTGATAGAGTTTTGAAGCATACAGAACAAAGTATGATTGCTGTTAAACAATGCTTAGTGGAGATAAAACAGTACTTTGGGTGACTGTTCAATTATTATCATTCAAGATATGTTTAATCAAAAAATATTATTAATAGGACATTAGTCATTGATTGCTGTAGTTATATTATTTTGTATTTTATCACTTTATTTCTATAAAAATAAAAGTGTGATTACGGCGTCATCCTTAATTTTTGTATACTTAATTTCTTTAATTCTCGGTCTAAGAGGAGAATTTTCAGGTGTAGATACACACGGATATATTGAATTTTATAAAAATCTGCTCATTAGGCCCAGTGATTTTTTTCAGCAATTCGAGTTTGGTTTTTATTATTTTTCTTTGGTCACAACTGTATTTAATAGTTATGAAGCATATATATTTATCATAACAGCTATTCAGCTGGTTTTAATGTATGCTTCTATAAAGCTACTTGGTTGTCGTAATTCAATATTACCTTTGATGATGTATGTTGCGTTTGTGCCAGGGTTAGATATGTTGACAAATGGAATCCGAGGTGGCCTAGCATTATCTATAGCATGTTTTTGTATAGTTTTTTCGTTACGTTTTAATATATTAAACCGAATTAGTGCGATTGTAGCCTGTTCTATTCATTATTCAATTCTTATCGTACTTTTTGTACAGTTTATATCGTGTTTTAAAATAAAATATAAATTATTGGTAAAATTAAATTTATTAGTTTTTTTGTTTTTTTTGTTTTGGCGAGTTATGGATGTCAGTCAATTCTTGGCTATTTTAGACAGTTATACAAAGGGGTATTCAGTATTTAGTAAGTTTGTTAGATATATGGTTATTGATAAACAATTGATGGATGAAAGTGTGAAACTCTACTTTATGGCTGTATCAACCTTACTGAGTTTAATTATTTTATATCTATCTAGAACGATTCAAAATATTGAAGATGATAATGTTTTTATTAGATTATTTTATATAAGTACACTTTTGTCATTGCTATACGCTGCAGTATCTTTCAGCGAGTATGCTTACAGATTTATGTTCTTAGCTTATCCTTTTCAAATTTTATTAATAGTGTACTTATCTGAAAAAACTAAAAGTACTGTTAGAACTCAGTGCTTGCTATATGTTTTGGTGTTGATCATGACTATGATTACATACACAACGAGAACATATAATTCATTTGAATTTTTTCAAGTGTTCTAGTCTGGTGTTTTTTGAAATATATGTTGCAATTCTTACTTATTCAAACATTGGAAATACTATAGCTATTTTCGATAGTGTTAATTTAGATTCTCTAAATTTTGTGTCCTACAATATAGTACAAATGTAAATTGGGGTGTTGCATTGTGAAGCAAAAATTTTTTAATTTGTGAAAATAACGTTAACCCTATCATTGACCATTACGTGTTGTACTAATATATCGATAACAATTATGGTGCTGAATATTTTTCTTGCGGATGATGCTTTTTGTCAGCATGGTATCCATTTTATCCGGCAATGAATTTAGTCCTTAATGATACCCAATATTTTTTGTAAAGGTGTTGGTTATTCGATGCGTTTAACTGTGGACTGATAGAAATTTATTGAATTAAGGGCATTTTCATATGAGTGTTTTTCTGTTTATGCAGATGAAACGCTTATGGTCTTTTTTATTGTAGGCTATGGATTTAAGTTTTGGATGGACAATCCAAATTAAATCTTTTTTGTTTTTGGTATAACCATTTTTATTGATATCGCTGTTATGTCATCTTAAAAAACTCAAAGTTTTAAGTTAATAAAACTATGTCAATTGGTTTAATTTTCTTGGTATTTTAAAAATATTCTACTAATACAATTTTAAGTTTAAGTATTTAAGTTAGCGTGTTTTAGTCTTCAGCCTCAAACTCAAAGGTGTTATCTTGAAAGAAAAAACATTTTCAGTTTCATTTTTAACGTATGGCAATAGGTTGTCTTATTTGTTAGTTGCCTTAGAAAAGGTTTTAGTTCAAGATTTTGAAAAAATATATATATTTGCTAATGGGTTAGATGCTGAAGTATTAAGTTCTTTGTATAAATGGTGTGAAGGGAAAAGAGTAATAATATTAGAGAGTGATTCTAATCTCGGTTCCGCTGGTGGATATAAACGTCTTATCAAATATATTGCAGATAATGATTCTTCAGATTTTGTTTTGCTTTTTGGATGATGATAATGCACTGGAGCCAGATTTTGTTGACAAGGCTAGGGGCTTAACGTATTCAGATAATGTATTATATTATTTTCACCGACCAGACAGAGTTTTACCATACAAGTCATACTATGAATCTAAACCAAGCTTATTACTAGGGCCTATTAATAATTTCTTAGGTAGAAGTGTTTTTCTTGGTACCTATGAAGATTTATCTTATGATGGTGATTTGTTAGCTGCTCCCTATGGAGGGCTTTTATTATCTCGCTCATCTCTAGAATGTAATCTATTTCCAAACGAGTCTTTTTACTTGTATGCCGATGATTATGATTATACTTTTAGGTTAGTAATGCAAAAAAAGTTTAAGATATTGTATACCGAAGTTTCTTTGATTCATGACTTAGAACGAAGTTTTCATTTGGTTGGAAAGAGATCAAGAATATATTCTTTTTTTCAAAATCGATATTTAAAAGCTAATAAGTTGCAATTATATCATTCGGTTAGGAATCAAATTTTTTTCTCCTTGCAAAATGGCAATTCGACAACATTTTTTATTGTTAATATGATTTTGTTCTATCCTATATTTTTTTTACAATTTATTTTCAATTTTGATTTTAAAAGATTATCTTGGTTTAATAGTGCTATTTATTCTGGGTTTAAAATGTTCAAAAGTGAAAAAATAAAGAGGAATAACTTTGAAAATTAATCTTGTAGTGGCCCTTTATCGAGATAGTTATTTCTATGACGTTTATGGAGCCGCAGTTAGGGACTTGCAGTTTTTATTTGAATTGTCAAATATTAAAGATATTGAAATTACAGTTTTAAACAAACCTGTTTCAATTTATGAAAGATTTTTATTAAAAAAGTTTCCTAAAAAAGAAGTCAACTATGGTAACATTAAGACGGTAGACTACACATCTTATGATTTAGTTGGTCCACTAAAGAGAAGAGGTTGGTTTCATAAGGTTTACCCAGATTTCTTAGGGCTTCAATTAAAGTGTTTGCATAAAGACGACTGTTGTAATGTTTTTTTAGATTTTCTACCCATCGGTAGCCCTGATAAAAAGTCTTTAGAGGGTTGGATCTACTGGTATGATTTTATTGATAACTTTATGAAGCACAATAGGTTTACAGTCGAACAAAAGTTTTTAGTTGATATCAAGTATCAATTTGTTTTAAAGAATGCTGATTTTGTTACTGCTGTAAGCAATGATTGCTTAGCTAATTTATATTCAAATATAAAATTACCTTTTTCTTATAAAGTCGTATCTAATAAATTATTTGATTTTGATGGCTCTTATAGAGGGAAGGTTGATAGTGCGATAAGTAATGGGAATCGATTAGTTAAAAACTCAGAACAAAAGTATGATTTTGGTTTTATTGGCTTCATAACAGATAAGTTTGATGTTGGTTTTATAGAAAAACTGCCAAGTGAATATTCTGTTGTTTTATATGGTTCAGTTCTAGATGCTGCTATTTCGAAGAGGCTCAGTAGTTTTGAAAATGTAAGGTTAATGGGTGAGTTTAGTTTTACTGAAATACCATACATAATGAATACATTCAAAGTTGGTCTTTTACCTTATGTTGTATCTAAATCTCATGATGGTTCACCTCTTAAGCTTTATGAATATATACGCTATCTCAAGCCTGT